>CALFWI010000336.1 GCA_937928615.1 uncultured Saprospiraceae bacterium
ATTGATAACGGGGATTTTACCCAATAGTCAAGGCGAAAAATTTATTTTTCCACCTGTGCCAAATTTAGTTTTTACGAGAGACATTGGCATTACGATTAAAGACCATGTTTTATTGAGTAAAAGCGCGACTCAGGCTCGAAATCGGGATAGTTTAATTGCGAAATACATCTATTTTTATCATCCAAATCTATTTGCGAATACGCCTGAAAATGTCATTGAAATCAGCGAACAAGATGATTTCTTTTTGGAAGACGCGTCGATTCAAAAAGAGAAAATGATTAGTATCGAAGGAGGGGATGTGATGATGATTGCGCCAAGACATTTAATTGTTGGTTGTAGCGAAAGAACGACCCAAAGTGCGGCGGATGCCATCATTCATAAGCTGTTTAGTTTACCTACTTTAAAGATTGAAAAAATATCGGTGGTTCAAATTCCAGCAGTTCGAGCACAAATGCATATTGATACCATTTTTACCCAAATTAAACGAAATGCTTGGGTCATGTATGGCGGATATTCTCAAGTGGTCGAGCAACAAAAACAAGCACAAAAACGAGATTATACGACTATTTTTAAAGGAGAAAGTAGTCAAAATGGGAATGACCAATTACGGGTATTTCAATTTTATAAACCAAAATCTGCCAAATATATTCAAGGACAAGATTATTTCTATAAAGAATTTCCAAGCTTAGAAGACTTATTGATAAACGTCAGCACAGAAGATTTTGGAATGGCGGAATCTTCCGTAAAAATCATTTATAGCGCCAATAAAGAATTCCCTTATGACCAACGAGAGCAATGGACAGATAGCTGTAATTTATTAGCCCTACAAGAAGGCTTGGTAATTGGGTATGACAGAAATGATAAAACCATTGCTACTTTTGCAGATAAAAAAGAAGGCTTAGGATTTACCATTATTCATGCACAAGAGTTGATTCCTCAATTACAGAATGGAACGGTTAATATTCAAGATTTAAAAGATACCTTGATTTTGCTATCTTCTTCGGAATTGTCAAGGGCTCGAGGTGGTTCGCATTGTATGAGTAATGCTTTGGTTAGAGCAGAATTATAAGTTGTATTGTCAAATTGCTATATGGTTGAGATCACTTCAAAAAGTTGAAATGGGGGTCAATTTACTAAATTTTCATCTCGATAGCTATTAGAGCGTCAGGTAAAGAACTAATAAAGAGATGGTCAAACGTGTCGGACACCTCGAAGGTGTCCGACACGTAATTATCAATGAGTTATAGATTTACTAAATTCTAAAAATTTAGCAAATCGTACTTTTCGGAGTAAGCTCATGGTTATATTGTTTATTGCGAATGGAGGCTTGATTTAGGGTAATGCAATTCAACCATATAGCAATAGAACAATACAACAATTATTGTAACCCACCGTCCAGTTTTTATCCTAATGCAGCAGCAGTATGTTTTTTCTTAAAAGTGCTAGGGTTCTCTCCCGTCACTTTCTTAAAAATCCGATTAAAATAAGACAAGCTTTCAAAACCACAATTAAAACAAGTTTCACTCACATTTTTATTGACTAATAAAAGCCGCTTGGCTTGGCTAATACGGTATTGATTTAAAAATTCAATAAAGGTATTTCCTGTGGCTTTTTTGAAATAACGACAAAAGGCTTCTCGACCTAAATTGCTCAAAGCAGCGACTTCTTCCAAAGTAATTTTTCGTTGGTAATGGTTGTCAATATATCCATAAATATGTCGAATGCGGTCTTGTTCTTTTTGACTGTATTGATTGACATAAGGTTGTTCGTGGAGTAGGGTATAGTCTTTGCTTTTTGCCAATAATTCAAACAAAAATAAGGCTTCTAGGAATTGGTTAAAGGGGGCCATTTTGGGGAAACGTAATAATCTTTTGCCGACCATTTTTTTGGTCATTCCATGAAAAGCAATGCCATGTCGGGCTTTTTCGAAGAGTGCATTGATGCTATCCAATTCAGGTAATTGGGCAAAAGTTTGTTCTTTAAAATCAGGATGGATTTGTAAAACCACTTTTTCACATGCGGTCTTGACCCCATAATCAAAATTTAAGTGGGGAATATTTGAACCAATCAACACTAAATCGCTGCCCTCGTACTGAGAAATATGTTCCCCGACATGTCTCGTACCATCCGCATTTTCAATATAAACCAATTCAAATTCAGGATGGAAATGCCAATAAAAAAGGTCATTTAATTTTGGATTCTGAATGAGTTTAAAAGAACTATTTGCATCAAGGACTACATTTTCCAATTGTATTTTCATAGCTTTTAGTGATCTAATTTAAAAAGCAAAGACAGTAAGTATTTTGTATTTAAATAATTATAATTTATGTAGAATTATTAAAAAAGATGCATAAAAGCGTATAAAAAATCAATATTGTACAAATTTTAATCAATATTACGATAACGAATGACGAATAACCGCCCTTATCTTTGCCTTAATTATTTGCAGATAAGATTTTTTAATGCTTAAAATATCGAAAAATGAAAGATACTAATAAAACGCCCGATAATGCATCGGGACAGGGCATGGCACCAACCATGATTCCAAATAATGCACATAAAGACATTCCAGGCAATCCATCTACCGCAACGAGTAGCAAAAAGAAATTAGCAGATAGAAACATCGGCGACCCGCTGCGAGTACTAAGCGAAGAAGATTGGGCATTTTGGAAATATAATGGCTATATCGTCATTAAAAATGCAGTGCCTAGGGAACAAGCTTTAGCCTCTGCTAATTTTCTATGGGAATTTGAAGATAAAAAAGCGGAGGACCAATCTACGTGGTATACCGCAGCAAGGGCAGAAATGCAGATGAAAGAATTGGCAGGTACAGGCATGGTCGAAGTATATAACAATCAACATTTATGGAATAATCGGCAGATGCAAAGAGTTTATGATTCCTTTGTGGACTTATGGGGCACCCAAAAATTATGGGTGACGATTGATAGAGCGAATTTGAATTTCCCCATCCGCCCAGGCTTTGAATATAAGAGTTTTATTCATTGGGATTATGACCCAGATACCAAGCCACAAAATGTGCAAGGCGTGTTGGCATTAGATGACCAAATGGATGAAAATATGGGTGGCTTTCAATGTATTCCATGGTTGTTTAGAAACTATGAAACTTGGAAAGCGACGCAGCCTGCGGATAGAAATAATTTCCGACCAGATGTAAGTGGTTTGGAAGATAAAATAGTTAAAGTTCCTTTAGAAGCAGGTGATTTAGTGATTTGGGATTCTCGCCAACCACATGGAATTCGGGGGAATTATTCTAAAGACAAAGTGAGAGTGGCTCAATATATTTCGATGATGCCAGCGGAAGAAGACAATGAAGCACTAAAAGAATGGCGGGTGAATTCTTGGAAACATCGAATTGCTCCTGAAGGCTATGCTTTTCCAGGCGACCCTCGGAATTGGGAACAGACGAAGTATGAGACGGCGGAATTGACGGAATTGGGAGAGCAATTATTAGGGGCTCGGAAATGGTAGTTTTTAATGATGAACGATGAATGATGAATTGGGAGACATTTCTAAAAATCTTGGCATGGTTAAAATTGTCAAGATTTTTGGAGTTAAGTAACGCAGGAAAAATAATTTGAACAATTTTAATTCGTGGGGAATTAAATACAACGATTTTTGGCTAATAAAATTCCTGCGATTTCATTAAGCGGCATAAAAGCAAAATTCAATATGAAGACTTGAAGCAAGAGAATATACTTAGCGTGGCACAACTCACAGAGTTGTGTTACGTTCGAGCTGTCAACCGTAACACAACTCTGTGAGTCGTGCCATGTCTCGTTGAAAAA
>CALFWI010000337.1 GCA_937928615.1 uncultured Saprospiraceae bacterium
TGAAATCGGTACTCGATATACCCAAATTATTCCTGATACAGAGGTAAGTTTTGCAGGCGTAAAAGAATATACATTTGGTGTGTCTAAGTATGTAGTAGGGCACAATTTAAAAATACAAACAGATGTATCTATCATTGATAAAGATGGGGCAGATGCCAATAAATTAAGGTTTAGATTACAAACAGAATTTGCTTTTTAAATAAAAAAAATAATACACTAAGCAGAAATATTCGACATTTTTTAAGGAAAATGAGTCAGTAAATTTAATAAGTTAATGAGCATAGCGATTAGTCTAAAATTCTTTGTTTCTCTCATTTATCTTATGAATTCATCAACTCATTACCCAATTTCCAAAATGTCGATTAATTTTGGATAAGTATTTACTTAATACACTAAGTCAGATGACGGATTTTAAATACCTTGAACTGTTCAAATTTGCCAACATTTGGTCAATTTTAAAGTTTTCAGTATTGCTCCGACATCTGACTTTTTTTATAAACAATTTTATAGCTACGGTCGTCACAGAATGTTGATTCCATTAGGCAAAAAGTAGATAATAAGTAGTCAAATTTGAGAAAGTGTTTTTTCATCATACGAGGCGAAAAACGTAGGCATAGTCCTTTTACGCCGAGGCTTTTCAACGAAATATGATGGAAAAAGACAAACTCAAAATGGCTAATTTATTATTACATTTTGCCTTACGTCAAACCGCTAGCTGAATAACAAACATCAACGCTTTATTCATGGATTCAATGATGCTTATTATGTGGTTGGGATTTACCCTAGCTGCTTATTCTGTAGTCGGAAACGACGTTATTCAAACCCTAGGAACTTTTCTAGCTTCTAATGAAAAACGACCTTGGTATGTTTTATGGTTATTTGCAGGGACAATCTTAACCGCAACATTAGTCTACGGATGGATGCAATACGATGGAGATGTTTCTTATCAGCGGTTAATTGGGGATGGTGGTTTTGCAGACCCCAAATACAAAGACCCTAGCGATATAGAAAATTTTGGTTGGGTGTATATCCTTCCCCCTTTAGTTTTGATGGTCATTACTAGGTTTGGTATACCAGTAAGTACCTCCTTCTTAATTCTGACCTTCTTTAACCCCAAGAATCTCTATAGCATGGTGGTCAAATCCATGTCTGGATATTTAGTGGCATTTGCTGCTGCGATTGTACTATATATTTTTATTACTAAAAGTTTAGAGAAAAAATTTGCCGCCAACCCAATCAAAGATTCAGAAAGAACCTGGTGGACAGTTGCCCAATGGGCATCAACAGGCTTCTTATGGACGCAATGGTTGGCACAAGATTTTGCGAATATATATGTATATCTACCACGACAAATAGATGGACAGCAATTGGCTATATCTTTAGTTATCTTATTGACGATGTTAGCTTATATTTTCTATTCTAAAGGTGGAGCTATTCAGAAGATTGTCAAGGCAAAAACGAATACATCTGATATTCGTTCAGCAACCTTCATTGATTTATCTTATGCTATTGTTTTATATTTCTTCAAAGAATTAAACAATATTCCAATGAGTACAACTTGGGTATTCTTAGGTTTATTAGCTGGTAGAGAAATCGCTATTCGTTATAATTTATCTAAAAAAGTACCAAAAGAAACGTTAGGTGACTTAGGTAGAGATCTAGGAAAAGTATTCTTCGGATTAGCGATTAGTATTGCCTTAGTTTTCTTAATTCAATGGTTAACGTTTTAAATATATTAGTCAATAAGTCATTGGTCAATAATCATTCGTAGTGCAATTACTACTTAAGATTATTGACTAATGACCAATGACGCTCATCAATGGCTAACTTAGTTAACATATTACAAGTTTTAGGCGCACTGGCTTTCTTTATCTATGGGATGAAGGTAATGAGTGAGGGTATCCAAAAAGCGGGTGGTGTTCAGCTAAGAAAGGTCTTAGAGTTGATGACCCAAAATAAGTTTTTGGGATTACTGACAGGTTTAATTATTACTGCTTTCGTCCAATCTTCTTCCGCCACTACCGTAATGACCGTTAGTTTTGTCAATGCAGGTTTATTATCCTTAGTAGAATCTGCGGGCATCATTATGGGCGCCAATATCGGCACAACTATTACGGCTTGGATTATCTCCATTTTAGGATTTCAAATCAAATTACACACCTTATCCATTCCTATTTTTGCACTTGCCGTTCCATTGACCTTTGTCAGAAAAGGAAAATTTAGATTTTGGGGAGAATTTTTAATTGGTTTTGCCATTCTCTTTCTAGGCTTACATTTTTTAAAAGAAAGTGTCCCTGCCCTAGAAGCAGACGCCGAAATTTTGGCGGTCTTAGCTGAATATTCTAATTTAGGCTGGATTTCTGGTCTGCTGTTTATTTTCATTGGCGCAGTGGTTTCTGCCTTAGTACAATCTTCCAGTGCAGCGATGGCGCTAATATTAGTGATGTCTGCCAATGGTTGGATTCCCTTAGACGTGGCAGCAACTATGGTTTTGGGCATGAACATCGGAACAACCATTACAGCAGAATTGGCTTCTTTAGTAGGCAATGTTTTTGCCAAACGTGCCGCTAGGATACATACCCTTTTCAATGTATTAGGAGTCGCTTGGATGTTTTTAATCCTACCTTTTTTCCTAGATTTTCTAGATCAAGTATTACAAAATGTATTTTATACAGAATCCGCCTATACCAATAGTGATAACGTCCCCATTGCACTAGCTGCTTTTCATACTATTTTTAATGTACTCAATGCCCTTATTTTTATTGGCTTAATTCCTTGGTTAACTAATTTAGCTAGTCGGACGGTCAAATCTAAAGGAGAAGAAGATGAAATTCGACGTTTAGATTATATCGGCACCTTAGTATCTACCCCTGAGTTATCTATTATAGAAGTACAAAAAAAAGTCGTTCATTTTGGGGAAATTACAAGTCGAATATTAGGCTTTGTTAAATCCATGCTATTTTCTATTGACCCCGATGAGCCTAGTCAAATGCTCAAAAAAATCAATAAATACAAGGGAATTACCGATAATATAGAAAGGGAGTTAACAGACTACTTAATCAATATCTCCAAAGAAGAAATGACGCCTCAAACCTCTTTGAAAATTAAAGGCTTATTAGATACTTGTGGAGAACTCAATCGCATCGCCTATATTTTCTACCAAATGGGCAAAACCATTGATCGCAAACAAGAAAAAAAGATTTGGTTTAACCAAAATCAAAGAATTAAACTCCAGCAGTTATTTGATTTAGTCGACCAAGCTTTTATGATTATGAAAAAAAATATCGCCGCTCCTATACCCGCAAATGTTTCTACTAATGCTGCAAATGAAATCGAAGGCTTAATTAATGGCTTAAAAGATAAAATGGGGCAAGAAAGCAATCATAATCTAAAAGAAGAAGGGTATAATATCTTTTCTGCACTTATTTATAGCAACTTATTTTCTGCGCTAGAACGAATCGGTGACCATATTGAAAATGTAACAACAGCCGTTTCAGAAAAAGTGTAAGTATTCCCCGGCGCTCCATTTCCTTTCCAATTGAATAAAATAATGTGCTAGTTGCTAGTTGCTAGTTGCTGGTTGCTGGTTGCCGTAGGACAACTTTAAAATTACTTATCAATCATTTACGTACGACTTCACCAATACTAGTTTATTAATACGTTACCTACCTATCTAAATCTATTGGGATTCATGCATCCATTGGAAAAAATACGCCTTATTAGCTAAAGTAAAATGAAATAAACCAACAAAATCCAGTATTTTCAAGGCTTATCTTATAATAAATGGCTCAAAACTTGTTTCAATGTTAATTTAATGTAAACTTTACGTAAAAAATACATTAATTTAATGTTAACTAAATAATAAGAGAAGCCATGAATCATAAAATAACATCCATTTTAGTCAGCAGTATCCTATTCAGCATTGGCAACTTATGGGGTACGAATAATCCCATTATCGTGTCAACTACAGCCAATGAAAAAACGGTTGAAATAGCGATGCATTTAGAAATTGACGGGGCAGTGAAATTATATTCCATTTTAAAAGAAGAAGCAGCTTTAATTGACGCTGAGGCAGAAGTTGTTCCAACTACCAACAAAGTGAACTTCATTAATTGGGTCTTACACCCTAATAAAGATTTTTATATAGGATTTGGGGATAACGTAGAAGCTATTACACCTGGTAATTTCAAAAAACTAGTTAAGAAATACTTTGTGGATGCACCAGAATTAACCCAACGAA
>CALFWI010000338.1 GCA_937928615.1 uncultured Saprospiraceae bacterium
AATATCAAAATAAAATTTTTCAGGGGCTAATGCTATAGCAATCATTCAAAAAACAGTTTATAAATTAGGTGAAAATTATTAATTATCAATTATTTACCTACATAAAATATTATAATACTAGCAATTTAGCATCACGAATAAAACATATAAGTATTTAATTATCAATTAATTAAACAGATTTAAGTTAAAAATATACAGGACAAACAGCAAAAAATGTTATAAATTTTATATGCATTTTGATTTATGTTTGTATATATCCTTAAATGAAGCAATCATTTTGTCTATTCAAAAATGTTCAATTCAGTTCGAGTCAAGCTTAAGTAAACTCACAGTTAAAGTACTATTTCTTGTTAATAAATTATAGGTTGTTTAAAGACGATATACTACCAAGTAACAAATCCCTATTGATTATCAAGAAATAATAAGGCTACAAAAGGTTATAATTAAGCAGAATTAGTAAAGAATCGCTCTTTATTAACCTTAAATTGCTATGTAAAAAGCTTAAGAATTAACAAAATATTTCTCTATTCTTTGTTTATAAATTATCGCGCCAATATAGATTAGATGCTTACATTTTTTGTAAGCATCTATATTTTTCTTAAAAAATTAATAATACACAACGATAACAAAATAGAATATCATAAATAAATAAATAAATATTATTTTAAATTACTTAAAACAGAAAAAATGTTAAAAAATATCAAAGGAAAAAAGAATCCTCGTTTAGGAGGAGAAATTGATAGCTTGCAAGAATTGTTAGGGCCATTATCTGAATTGTCTGGTAGTTGGGCAGGGAAAGGATTTAATGTAGTTGCCCTACCCGATAAGGATAACCCAAATCACTTTGTATTACTTCAGAACCCATATATTGAAACACTTGTTTTTACACCAATGCAGTCTCCTGTACCCAATAGAAGTAAAGGCCCCACTCAACACATAGGTGCATTATTATATGAACAAAAAGTCCTTGATGCAGAAGATTTTTCAACAATGCACGAAGAAAATGGTATGTTCTTAAATAGAGTAGGAAATGCACCAGAAGATTCAATGGCTCGTCAAGCAAGTATTCCTCATGGAAATGTAGCACTTTCATTAGGAGGATGGTTCAAAGTTGAGCAACCACAATTCGATATACTAAATTCAGCACCAGATGGACAGCCCGCTGATGCCATGCTTGGTTACTCAGACCCTTTTCCAACTAATGTCCAAGAGAAATTGCAAGAAGCAATCAGTGGTCAAAAAATTATTGAAACAACAGTTATACAGTTCGATTCAACTAAAGGAGGAGGCGTACTAAGTATTCCATTTATAAATGCAAATGCACCAACACCAGATTTTAAATCTACTTTTTGGATTGAAAAAGTACAAAACGATGACGGCAGTACCTTCATGCAATTACAATATGCCCAAGTTACTACCATCAAATTTACTAAAAAAGATGGGTCTAATGAATTAATATCATGGCCACATATAGATGTAGCTACACTTAGAAAAGGATAACTTTATATTTGCTTTATCTAATATAAAATAGACCGCATGATTATCAAATAGATAAATGAACATGCTTCTGTTTTATAAAAAAGAAGAATGGATTAAAGTACGAAAGCAATTATCCATTCTTCTTTCTCTTCCAACCAATAAAACTGTATTATGCTTCCCCATATCCATTCAGATGCATCTACACCAGACAAATACGAAAGAACCCTATTAGAAACAGGTATATTTGGTTTATCCTGTTTATTATTATTTTTTAATAGTACTGCCTTACTTAGAAAAATTATAGAAGATTAAGCATCTAATCGACAAGAAACACTTATCGCATTCTCTACTAATATTCCGCTAAAAGCGGCTACGCTTATTACTATTTTTCCTTCCCTATTAATTAGAAACATCAAATTTTGCTAGAGTTTCCATCATTTTCTTTAAATTTGGAGCTATTATCTATCATCAAAAAAGAAAAACTATGAGAAAAGAAACCATCCTATACCTACCAAAGAATGGTAAAGAAAAATGGACCAAAATAATGGAAGGTTGTCCGACTGATTATGTGAATGATATTTTAGCAGGACAACCTATTGTCATGGCCACAGCCATTTTCGATGATGGTTTTTGGGTAGCAGGAGGCGTTTATAAATCTGAAACACCTACGGAGTTTAATATCAAATTTATGAATGTTTATACGCCAGATGGTATTCAAATACCGTTTTTAATTGACCCTTCTGACCATGAAGACTTTAGAGATATCAATTTTACTTTTTATCTAAATGATGAAGAGGTAGGAGACGAGTATATCGTCAAAATAGTGGAAAGAAAAAAGGAATGGGTGTTTGGTGGAGCTTGGTTAGCTTAACAATATTATTACGGAATAGTTTTTCCGTCATCCAGTAATTCAGTTTTAGCAACCGAAATTTACTGGATAACGGAAAATGTTCTATTAAATCTATTCTTTTGATAAATCAAAATTATTTAGGAAGCCAGTATGAAAATTACCAGCCTTAAAATCTTCATTTTTCATCAATCGCTTATGGAAAGGGACCGTTGTTTTCACACCTTCTATAATAAATTCATCTAAAGCTCTGGACATTTTCTTGATACATTCTTCTCTTGTCTGAGCTTTACAAATCAACTTAGCGATCATAGAGTCGTAATATGGTGGAATCGAATATCCTGCATATACATGCGTATCCACACGCACGCCATGTCCTTTAGAACTATGAAAAGAAGTAATTTTTCCTGGGCTTGGTCTAAAATTATTAAACGGATCCTCTGCATTAATTCTACATTCTATCGCATGCATGGTCGGATAATAGTTTTCGCCAGTCAATTTTTCACCAGCAGCGACTTTGATTTGCTCTTTAATCAAATCGTGGTCAATTACTTCTTCCGTTACAGGATGTTCTACTTGAATCCGAGTATTCATTTCCATGAAGTAGTAATTGCGATATTTATCTACCAAAAATTCAACGGTACCTACTCCTTCATAGTTAATAAATTTTGCTGCTTTCACCGCAGAATCCCCCATTTTTTCTCTTAATTCTGGAGTCATAAAAGGAGATGGACATTCTTCAACTAACTTTTGGTGTCGTCTCTGAATAGAACAATCTCTTTCTGAAAGGTGTGCTACATTTCCATGTTGATCACCAATAATTTGGAATTCTATATGTCTAGGTTCTTCGATAAATTTCTCCAGATACATGCCTGCATTCCCGAAAGAAGCTTGTGCTTCATTTCTGGCCATATTCCAAGCACTTTCAAAATCTTCTGGTTTCCACACTTCTCGCATTCCTTTTCCACCACCACCAGCAGTCGCTTTCAAGATAATGGGGTAACCAACTTCTTCTGCTAGTTTTAAACCTTGTTCTATATCTTTTAATAAACCACCAGAACCAGGGACAACAGGTACACCTGCTTTAATCATGGTCTCTTTTGCTGTAATTTTATCCCCCATTTGTCGAATCATGGTAGGGTCTGGACCAATAAATTTAATACCATATTCCGCACAAACTTCGGCGAAATCAGCATTTTCAGATAGAAATCCATAGCCAGGATGCACTGCATCTGCATTGGTAATTTCTACGGCAGCCATTATTTTGGAAACACTTAAATAAGAATCTTTAGACGCAGGAGGGCCAATACAAACAGCCTCGTCCGCAAATCGTACATGCAAACTTTCTCGATCAGCCGTAGAATAAACAGCTACCGTCTTGATCCCCATTTCTTTACAAGTTCGAATAATACGAAGGGCAATTTCTCCTCTATTAGCAATGAGAATTTTTTTGAACATAAGTTTTGGTTTGTTTAAAGTTCTCTGTTAATAATGCTATTTCACGATGATTAAGTATCAATATTCTCACCATTAAGCATTCATTTCGTCCCTAATTCTTAACCATTAGGGTCAACTAAAAACAAAGGTTGATCATATTCTACTGGAGAAGAATCTTCCAACAAAACTTTAACGACTTTTCCACTAATCTCTGATTCTATTTCGTTAAACAATTTCATCGCTTCTACAATACAAACCACACTTCCTACTTCGATGATATCTCCAACTTTAACGTAAGCTGGTTTTTCTGGAGAAGAAGAGCGATAAAAAGTACCAACAATTGGCGATTTTACTTCAATATAATTATCCGCTTCTACTTTTTCAACAGGTGCTGATACAGGTGCGGGTGCAGTAGTTTCAGCAACAGGAGCAGGTGGAGCAGAAGGGGCATAAGCAGGCGGCATTGCCGCTGGCACAGAAATGACTTGTTGCGTCGCAGGTACTGCTTTCATTTTATGGTATTCGTCTGTACGAATAGTCATTTCAAATTCACCATCTTTCAATTTAAATTCAGAAAGATTCGTCTTATTAATTAGTTTGATGAGGTCTTGTATTTCTTTAAAATTCATTTTTTATATTAATTGGTGTAGATAACGGGTGCTAATGTCCAAATTAAAAAAAGTGCAATATAATAATTGAGGTCGGATAATTATAAAAAAATGGTCAATCCTTTGATATTATACAATTTCTTTGTTAGCATTTAATTGAACGCCCTTCATTATTAGATTCACTATCCAAATAACCAATGCTCATTTAGGTAGCAAGTCTATTTTATAGATAAAGTTTAGGATTTTACTCTTTCGATATAAGATCCAGTTTTAGTATCCACTTTAATCATATCTCCTTCATTGATAAAAAGAGGAACTCTTACCTGTGCGCCAGTTTCGGTGGTAGCAGGCTTGGTGGCATTCGTCGCAGTATTACCCTGAACACCAGGTTCCGTATAAGTAATTTTTAAATGAATGTATTGAGGCAAATCAATCGTCAAAGGTGTTTCTCTAGCGGCATCAAATAAAATTTCAATTTCAGCCCCTTCTTTGATAAATTTTGGTTGTTCAATCATCTTCTCTTCTAATGCGACTTGTTCATAAGTTTCATTATCCATAAAATGAAAAGCATAATCGTCTTTATACAAATATTGAAATTTTCGACGCTCTACTCTTACCACTGAAATTTTGTGTCCAGCAGGAAAAGTGTGATCGACCACTTTTCCAGTAGCAAAGCTCTTCAATTTAGTACGTACAAAAGCATTTCCTTTTCCTGGTTTAACGTGTTGAAAAGAAACAATAGAATACACGTCTTTATTAAAATCAATACACAAACCATTTTTAATATCCGAAGTATTCGCCATAATAATTAAATCAATTTTGAAAATAAGTAATTTCTATTACAATAGAGAAAATCAAATTCTATCTACTAGCAAATTAGCTATTAATTAAGGTGTTTAAAATAAGCATTAACCAGAATAACTTATTAAAAATTGATAATCAATCAGTTATAAAATAACTGATTTCATAGAAAATCAATAGCTAGTTATGCTTTGTACCAAATCGGTTGCAAAGATATTAAAATCCATACAAAACACCAGCCGTAATAGTTGATTGATCAATTCCTCCAACCGTTACTTTAAATTCTCCAAAATAACTTAAGCTAGTCAAAGTTTCGATTTGTGCCCCCAGACCTAAGTTTAAGCCTACTGTCAATCCATTATCTCTAACCCTTATACCTGTAGTTGATCCATCAATTTTAACATTAAATATATTAAGTCCAGCTACAGGGTAAACATGAATATCCTCAGCAATAGTGATAAGTTGGTAACGACCGTCTAAATCGACAGAAAAATAGCTTGCAGAAACATCACTTAAAATCTTATCCTTAAAAAAGAAATTAACACCGGGTGCGGCAAGGATTTTTTCATTAATTTCATACGTACCTCTTAGATTTAGTCCCAGCTTAGAAATACCTGTTCCAAAAGTTAATCCCCCACCTAATTGTATTTGTGCATTAGCAGTAGGTAAAGCAAAGAATACGGAGAATAGTAAACAAAAATAAAGTAAAGTATGCTTCATATCGTTTAGTAATTTATTAATTCAAGTTGTGTACAATTTTTGAGAGAAAGCAAATACCTTAATTTTTACTGCATTTTACTTACTTTGCTGTAAAATTTCCAAAAATCGCCTTATTTCCTTTCGTTGTCTACAACTTGGGTTTATTAGTAAAAATGCAATTTACATAATTTTTAAAAAATGTAAGGAAATTGGCAGGTTATTAAGCATCGAATTAGCTAATTCAAACGTAATATATAGGACAGAGCATAATAAGGTTGCTTAAAGTACGTTTTCAGTGGCAACTAACTTGATTATCAAATATATAGTATTTTTTATATTTGACTATTTCTCGTTAAAATTGTATCTTTAGACAATAAAATTGATTGCACAAAACTCATGTTAAAACAGAACTATTTACAGCTTATAAAAGAGCTTACAACAACACTCAATTCTTTCGATTACACTTTGCTTACACCAGGCATTACCAACCAATTTTTGCCTGTTATTAAATTAGCTATTCGTTCTAAAGAAAGAGAAATTTTCCAGCAAAAATTAGCTGAAAAATTAGATTTTCAAGTTATCCAAAGTAAACTAGATACAACAATTCTTACTGTTGATTTAGGAAAGGAGGAATTCTTAACAATAGAACTCTATCATTTTTTCCATGAAGACCGTTTGACGTATCTAAACATAGAAGAAGTATTAGCGAATAAAAAACAATCTGAAAAAGGTTTATTCATTCCTAAATTAGAACATCTTCTAGAGTTTAGTATTTTAAATAGTTTCTTTCACGAGGAAGGTTTGAGTGATTCTATTATCAAACATTTTGAGGACTTACATATCTTTTTACAGGAAGGCTTACTAGAGTATTTTAATACAAAATACGATACTTACTTTAATAGTTTCTATGACTTGTCGGATTATAAGGAAATGATGGACAATCACTTCCGCAAACAGCTAAAACAGTTTCCCGTCAATAAATTCTCTAATCGAGTAAAATTGGGCTGGATAAACGTAAAACTTTTATTAAAACGTTCTGCTGTTTTTTCTTATTTCTTTTAAATAGATCAGTCATCAGTTGTCGGTTATAAATTTACCCGACAACTGACAACCGACAACTGTTCTTACTGAATATTCCCCCCCACCGGCAATCCACTTGGCACACTTCCAGGGATTTGTTGGTCAAAATTTTCATCATTTAAGGTTTGTAAAAAAGCAATTATTGCTTGAACATCATTATTATTTAAACGAAGATTCCGAGCATCTTGGTCAATTTGATTTCGGTTGACATTTGGATTTATATTTAAATTTCCTGGCCCACCATTTCCACCACCATTTCCTTGAATTCTTCTATAAAAGTTAAGCACATCCGTTAAATCGCCTCCTACCCCATTATGAAAATAAGGTCCTGTCGTATTTAAATTTCTCAAACTTGGCGTTCTAAATTCATATTGACCATTAGCCCCATCATCTGAGAAGCCTAATAATGGATTATCAGGAACGCCCAAAGTATGCAAATCAAAATCTGAAAACATAGGTCCACTATGGCAATCAGCACAACCAACTGCATCAAATCTATTTAATCCTTGAATCTGCTGGGGTGTTAAAGCATTTTCATCTCCTCTAGCATAACGGTCAAAAGGGCTATTATTCGCCACAATACTTCTTTCAAAAGCAGCGATTGCATTACCAATATTTACAGCATTAACGGCATTATTACCGCCAAAAATCTGTTGAAATTGATTCCTATAAGCTGCAATTGCATTGATTCTATCAACAATAACTTCCAAGGTCTCTTCTTCTGAAAAGGCATGACCTCGCATTTCCTCAAAAGAATGTAAGGGTAATAAAGCTTGTTCCTCCAAACCATTCGCTCTATTATCCCAAAACATAGGTGCTTGGTTAGGGTTTACATTTCCTTGGTCATCTATTCCGTTAAAAGCCGCATTGACAATAGTTGGAGAATTTCTTTGGACCAATCCAATATCATCATTTACCCCATCTTGCCTTGCAGGCCCCAAACCAATTCCCCCCACACCAATGGGCAATGCTCTACCATCTGCATAGCCAAATTCGGGATGATGGCAAGTAGCACAAGAAACATCTTGTTCTCCAGAAAGAATTGGATCCCAAAATAATAGACGCCCTAATTCTACTTTGGCAGTTGTTAAAGCATTATCCGCTGGAGCAACAATATTTTGTGGTAAACCTCTATCATCTAAAACGTTAGCATCTATTGCTCCATCTCCACCAACATTTCCTCCGTTGTTATTGCCCCCACCACCATTATTATTCCCTCCATTACCACCACCACCAGGAGGTCGAGGGTTTAAATTAGGAGTATCATTAGGGCTATCCACCAAACTGGCAATTTCATCATTGTGGTCATCTGCTTTACATTGAACTAAAAGTACAGTAAAAGCTATCATCATAAAACACCACATCAAATTTTTCATAATTATCCATTTTTGAAGAGACTTGTTACACTTTGAGGTGATTTTAGGAAAACCCAACAAGTCAACTGTTAAAAATTTGGAGCTGTCTATTAAGACACTCCATTTTATGTAAATGATGCTTTATATGTTTTAATTTTAATAGAGATAGGTTATGAAAAGAATCTCTAGTGGTTCAAATCATAAGTAGTTGATAGTTTAATCGAGTGTATTTTTTTGCTAGGCAAAGCCTGCTCCGATTCATAGGAGGCATTTTTTTTAAGAATAACCGTAGCTATTTGAAGAAAAAATAACGCAGCATAGCGGAAAAAGACGCCGATTTAACTTGCCAATGCCTGCTCCGATTCATCGGAGGATTTATGACTTGAACCAGTAAGTATGTAAAAAATTTCGAGGATATAGCTTAGAAGATGAAATAGTAAGAAAACTTGCGGATAGTGATATTTACGCATAGCTATCCTGTTAATCCTGCATCATCTTGTCATTTTGTAAAAATGAGACAAATTGTGACTTCCTAAAAAAAGAATAACAAAATAGCGTGGAAAATAAAATTGGAAAGAAGTAATAAAAAAAAAGCCCGCACGTGCGGGCATAAACAATCTTTTAACCAAAACTCAATACATATTATTATTCAAAATGTGTGCCAAAAACATATTTACTAGGTAAATATTTAAAATTTTAAATATTTTTATTTTGTGACATTATTACGGTTTTATATATTTGCTATTTCCTAACAGCATATCAGATAAAAGATTGATATAAAAACATTCAAATATTTTTCAACCTTAAAGAACTCCTATTCTTACTTTTTGAGCCCTCCTGCTCACCAATAAACTTATTACCCTTTAGATTAAAATATTTTAGCATTCCCTCCGCAAGCAGTTCACTAGATTCCCCGAAGCATCCCATCCGCAAGCGGTTCACTAGATTCCCCGAATCTAGTTCATCCTCTAAAGATTTGTTCAATAAAAGACTATTCAACAAATTTTTAAAGAAAACCATCAGGAAGAAAATTAATTCGGAATCGCAAAGCAAATGGGATACCATCTAAATTTAAGGTCATCATTTTCAAAGGATAGCAAGTGTAATAAAAAACCAATCTGAAAAACTGAATATACTCCCTATAAAAGAAGTGTGAACTAAACAACTTTAAAAAGTTACTTCACTATACCCATTTATAGGAGTGCTTATTCCTATAAATGAGCAGGTAGCAACAGCATATAATATATACTTTTGTATATAAAAATTAATTAATGTAAAAATTAAATTAATTACACACTATTGACTGACTATTTAAGAAGGTCACACTATGAAAGATTAAATCCCATTAAACCAAATGTTAACAAATTAATTTGCGCGCTCTACCTAATTTCTTACCTATTTATTTAATCAAAAAACACAAAACAATGGCGAAAGTTATTAATTATGCCCCCTATGTTTATGCTTGCCGAACAGGCATGGAACATGCTACTAAAACTTTTCATGTATTTATCTTAGTTCCTATTCCTAAAAGTAAATCTATACATTTCTTTCATCGCTCTGCCTCAAATATTGAAAGAGGGGTCAGTATAGCGGAAAATACCTTGGGGATTCATCTCCAAACCAGAAGAGGTCATTCTGAATTTGGTGATAAAATTACTGCTGATAGTAAGGCTTTTTGGGCAGGCTATCTATCCTTTGAATATTTGGATACCGACAATATTCCTAAATCCGATTATGAGTATGTAATTAATATACACAAGGATAAAGATGGGAAACCAGAAAAAACCATCAGCGTACTATATGGCGATGCGGAAGAGTTGTCACAAGCCGATTTTAATGAATTAAAAGATGGTGATTTTGCATTGGCTTGTCCTTATGCTTACCTTTACCAAAAAGAAATAAAGGGTAAATCTATTTTTTTCTCTCAGGTATTGATTCCTGAAGTTGAGAAAAATGCTATTCCTAGCTCATTTGGCTATAATCAAAAAGCAGGCAAGACAGCACTTCTTCTACCTTCTCGTATGTTAACTTCGGACAATATAGCGATTCAAGCTATCAATAACGAACCTTTTGAAGGCGAAACGGCAACAAGTTTTATTGAAGTAGCGACGAATGTAACTGCTGAAGGTTCGCTTGATTTTGAGTATAGCAATAATCAGCCATTATTAAAATTCCGAGGAGGAGGTGGAGGTGGTGGCAAGAAGAGAAAGAAAAAAATGATAGTACGTCCAAAACCTGCGCCTTTCTAGTCAGGCGTTCCGCCTTACTAAAACAACCGAGCTTTATTTTGCCCAAGCTAAATTTTATATGAATAATCAAATATTTATACTCCATGTAGGCTTATTTTTTTTATTTTCAATAAGTACTTTAACTACTAAGGGAAATAATTTAGATAGCTTATATCAAGCGGCAAAGTTGACTTATCTTAATGATGTAGATAAGGCATTAGAATTAACTCAACAAGTAATTGACGGAGCAAGGTATTCAAAAGATTCTATTAAGCTTTGGCAAGGGCTTAGACAAAAAGGAAGAATCCTACAAAAAACAGGCGACTTTACGATTGCTACTTCTAATTTTCAAGCAGCTTTAGTAATCGTTAAAGCCATAAAAGATAATTGTGGAATTGGGCAGATTCAGACTAGTTTATCTTATCTCTATATGCAAAAAAGAACATTCGGTGATGGTCTAATGTTTGCCGATTCCGCAATTGACATTTTTAAAAAAGACTGCCCCAATGATTTAGCATTAGGTAAAGCGTTAATTAATAAGGGTAGTATTTTATTAGAGCTAGAAAATTACCAAGAAGCAAAAAAAAGCTACCAAATGGCAAAATCTCTTGTCATAAATCAGGATATTTTAACGCTAATTAATGAAAATCTAGCAATAGTCTACTATTATGAAGACAATTATGAAAAAGCAAAAAATATTTATCTTGACAACTATAAAATTTATGAACAACTAAAAGACATTAGCTCATTAGCTCAAGTGAGTAATAGTTTAGGCGCAGCGTTTTACGAATTAAATAATTTTGAAAAAGCGAGGGATTATTTTAAAAGAAGTGTTAGTTTCTCCAAGCAAATAAACAATAATCTTTTTTTGACGCATGCACTAATTAATTTAGGCTATTTAGAGATGGAATTGGGGCATGTAAAAGCAGCCGAAAATTATAGATTAAAAGTTGATGAAATTATAGTAAAATCAGGAGGCCTTGAAGAAAAATTGCGTTTAGCAGAGCAATCCGTAGAAATATACGATTATAAGGAAATGTATGAAGCCAAATCTGATGCACAGGAACAAGTCTTATTATATACAGATTCACTACATAAAATAGCAAACCAAGAATTAATAGCAGAAAAACTAGCCGCTCTAAACATAGCGGAAGCGGAAGCTAGAAATATTACCCAAAAATTTTACATAGCTACACTTGCCGCCATTCTGTTTCTGTCCTGCTCCATATTTTTCTATTTAAACAATAAATCTAAGGAAGAAAAACGAAAATTACGGGCAAAAATCAAAGAAGAAGAAGCCTTAACTCGCGAAAAAATACTAGATACCTCTTTCCAAATTAAACAAGAAATTCACAAAAAATTACACGACCGAGTATCAAATCCTTTATCTACAGCTGCTATTTATATAGAGTCTTTTTCAGACAATCCGTCCAAAATAGAAGACTTGACAATTGCTTCAAAAATTGTAGAGGAAGCCTATGACATTTCTCGAAGCATTGCGCACGAATTATTACCTTATAAAATTGATTGGGTAGATCGTATTAATTTGGTGTTAGGTGCTTTAGAGCGATCGAAAGGCATTCTTTCTAAAATAAAGTTTAATAGAAAAGGTATTAATCGAACCACTTTTTCGCCTGAAAAGGGGGAAAAAGTAGCCGCAATAATCGGGAATTTATTAGTAAATGTAGAAAAACATGCAGAGGCAAAACAAGTCCAAGTAAATATTGAAAAACAAATCAATAGCATTCAAATTATTATAGAAGATGATGGAATAGGTTTCGATGCAAATCAACAAACGGGTATTGGGTTATTAAGTATTCGTAGTAATATTAAAGCACTAGACGGAACGTTAAATTTAGCGTCAATCAAAGGAAGCGGTACAAAAGCAATAATATTAATACCAATAGCATAGTCAACAAAATGGAAGAATCAACACTTAAAATTTTTATGGTAGATGACAATCAATTAATGGTTGATTTGATTACCAAAGACATTAAAGGATATCCTCAATTACAATTAATGGGTAGCGCTGCTAGTGGAGAAGAATGTTTAGAAAAAACAAAACATATGCCATTAGATGTAATTCTAATGGACATTGGTTTACCTGGTATTAATGGTTTAGAAACGGCTGAACAGATTAAAGAACTGAAAGGTGAAGCAGCTCCGACCATCATTTTTCTAACCGTTTATAATGATTTTGATTATGCGGAAAAAGCATTAGAGTTACGGTCCTCTTTATTGGGAAAACGAATCAAAAGCAAAGTTCTTTTTGATAAAATTGTCCAAATTGTCACATTAGGAGAAATTATTATCAATCCCAATCCAAGGGGGGAAATGAGTCATCACAAACATCAAGAAAAAGTAAGGAATATTCTACAAAAAGAACTTAGTCAAGAACAATTAACAATTGCCGCTTTGATACGGGAAGGAAAAACGAGTCAAGAAATAATGTCTGAATTAAACATGAAAGATAATAAAGTACATGATTTAAGAAGAGCTACATTCAGAAAACTAGAACCTTATTTTGGCAATGTCAATGCTCCTTTATTAGCAACATTGTTGGAATACAGTGGACTGTGTGAGAAATTATCTACTATATTTCCATTAAAACAGTAGCATCTCCCTAAAAATAGTCAGGTCATCCCCTAATTATATGTGAATTTAACAAAAGGATACAAGTATTTTTGTAAAGTAAAATTGTGATTATACAGATTAGAGATAAGAAATTATAGATGAAACAGTAGCTATATTAACTCATCAATTCATAGTGATTACCCCCTATTTGCTCAATAAAGTAGTTACTCTTCTCTACTCTGCACGATTAAAAAAAATTCCCCTTTTAGCCTTAATCTAATTGAAATCAAATTTCTAAATCCATGCGAAAGATACACAAACAAATATTGGTAGTACTAATTACAGTAATGACTACTGGTTTATTCGGATGCCTTTACCATTCGAATACGCTATCAAATACGAATAAATCTGTAAAAATAATTGTTAA
>CALFWI010000339.1 GCA_937928615.1 uncultured Saprospiraceae bacterium
GACTCGAATCTGCCAGCATTCTCCGCATTTCATACGGAGTTATTATAGTTTAATCACTTCGTGATTGATAGCAATGCAAAAATTGTCAAAGAACCAATTTATCCTATAATTTTTCAGTAACAAATGAGTCATAACTTGGACATCCTATTTTAAATCCTCACAGCCTGCTCCGATTCAGTCGGAGAATTTATTAACCCCATGGATTTTAGTAACGTTGAAAAAAATGGCACAACTCAGAGAGTTGTGTTACTTTCGGTAGCATTTGTAAGACAACTCTCTGAGTTGTGCGACATTTTGAGATGCCCCCACCTCGTTCCCTTTGGCAGCAAGGTAGCGTATATCCTTTATGATTCGTCCATAAAATTGCTAATCTAATTTTTATTCTTTAAATTGCTGCTTTCCTTCCCACTCCCTTTTCCCTCTTTCCCCTTTTTAACACACCCTCCTTTTTTCACCCTATAATACTTTTTAGTAAATGCCATCTCTTGAACACCACTCTGGGTTGCTCGGTAAAACTTTTGCTGGTCATCTTCTACGTCGTAGTTGCTATATGATTTCTCCTACTAGAATAGCAACTTTTGCACAATATACTGCCGACCAAGCAGTAGATATACTTTTGGACACGCCCCCTAGTTTCTCCCTACCTGAGCCTATTCATCATGTTACCGAACAACATTTTATTAATCTTGGTACTAGAACCAATTTACCCGAAGCAGAAGCTAATGGAACTAGAAGAATTTTAATTAAAAATTGGTGGATGAATGAGGCTTTGCAAGACGTAACTGCCGCCAGTAAAATGAGTTTCTTTTTGCATACTTGTTTTACGACGGCTGACGAGGGACTAGACCAAAAATACTTTGACCATGTCGCCCTTTTGCAATTTTATGCTTTAGGCAGTTTTAAAGCATTGGCAGAAAAAATGTGTGTCGACCATACCATGCTTACTTATTTGGATAATGCACAGAATGATAAAAATTCGCCAAACGAGAATTTTGCCCGTGAATTTTTAGAACTTTTCACCATCGGCAAGGGCAATCAAGCTGCACCGGGAGATTATACCAATTATACAGAAGCAGATATTCAAGAAGCCGCTAAATTATTAACGGGATTCAAAACGACCGCTATTGATGACCGCAATAATCCCCTCTACCTTGACCCTGACACCAATTTATTTAGAGGCAGACCCGTCTATTCCCGACATGATACCGCAGATAAAACTTTTAGTCATCGGTTTAATAATAAGACCATCACCGGTGCGGTATCTGCGGAAGATATGTGGCGAGAATTGCATGAATTTGTGGAAATGATTTTTGCACAAACGGCGACTGCTCAATACCTTGTTCGACGACTGTATCTGCATTTTGTCGGTAAACAAATCACACCTGCCATTGAACAAGCTATTATCACGCCATTAGCTCAAGACTTAAAAGCCGCAAATTATGAAATTAAGCCTGTCTTAAAAAGCCTATTAAAAAGTAAACATTTTTTTGGTCAAGATGCTGCTGTTGAACTAAATACAGTCGTCGGGGCTATGCTTCGTTCTCCTTGGGAACTTTGGTGTCATTCGATGAATATGTTTGAAGTCGGTCTTCCTGACCCTACTACAGATGCGGAGCGGCATAGAACTTTTTATAATGGTTGGGTTCGCAATAATTTTATGATTCCTTGTGGAATGGATTTGTGGAAACCATCAGATGTAGCGGGTTACCCTGCCTATTATCAAACCCCCAGTTTTTATAGAGAATGGTTTAATTCTAGCACCATTACGACCAGATATTTATTAGGACAAATGTTGCTCACTGGCAAAAAAGTGATTGTTGGAGGGTCTATCAATGGGGCTCAGTTAGATATTGTTCCTTGGTTTGTCAAACATTTTAAAGACGACCCCTCCAATGCAACTTGGGTGGTCAACGAATTTGTTACTTATCTTTTACCGCTGCCCATTCCACAAGAAAGGTTTGATTATTTTTTAAATGAAATATTCTTAGATGGATTGCATGCCTTAAGTTGGCTTTATGATAATTGGACGCCTTTTGAAGCTTCTAATTTCACAGAAGATGCTTATGTGCGAACGCCTCTTGAAAACTTGGTCAAAGCTATTATGTATGCACCAGAGTATCAATTAATTTAAGTGAGTTGATTTCTATAAAATTGCTGGTTGCTTATTTAACTTAAATCGCTTATCCCCAAATTCCATCGTAAAAAATAAAAAATGAAAAGAAGAACATTCTTAAAATATAGCAGCCTTTTAGGAGGTAGCCCACTTATTATTAATGGATTACCCATTTCTACTTTCGCGAGTTATAATATGTTGAGCAATTTTAATTGTGAGGTAGAAGACCGTGCCATCGTCATTATCCAATTAAAAGGTGGCAATGATGGGATTAATAATTTAGTCCCCATCAACCAATATGATACCTATAGTAACTTGCGCCCTAATATAAAATTGGCTCAAAATGATTTATTAAATTTGGATACTTCTTTAGCTACTGCGGACCAGATTGGTCTAAATCCTGCCTTACAAGGATTTAAGCAATTATACGAAGCGGGCGATTTACACATTGTACAAGGGGTCAGTTATCCCCAAAATAATAAATCTCATTTTAAATCAACGGACCTTTGGTTAACCGCAGGAGATGGCACCGCCCCAAATTTCAATATTCCAACGGGGTGGATAGGTCGTTATTTAGACAATCGTTTTCCTAATTTTTCAGGATTGCCAACGAGTGCTTTACCAGACCCGCTAGGCATGCAACTAGGCGATAAAAAGCCATCGTTAGGTTTTCATTCAGAAGGCGAACATCGCGTAGATATTAACCTATCGGGGCAAGACCCTGCTGGTTTTTATTCTTTGGTTCAAGGAATTGGCGGAGCGGCACCTTCTTTTATTCCAGATTCTGAATATGGTGCAGAAATTCAATATATTTTAAATGTTGAAAATAGCGTGAGTGCTTATGCCCAACGAATTTCTTCCGTGTTCAATAGTGGAAGTAATAGTAGTGTGACTTACCCTAATATTTCCATTGCTAATCAATTAAAAACCGTTGCTCGATTATTATCAGGTGGCAGTAAAACCAAAGTCTTTGTCTTGCAACATGGCGGTTTTGACACGCATGTTAATCAAGTAGAAGCGGGGGCTACTAAGATGGGGAAACATGCCGATTTATTGGGTGGTTTAGCGGATGCTTTATCTGCCTTTCAGCAAGATTTGGGTGCTTTGGGAATCAGCGATAAAGTATTGACTGTTACTTTTTCTGAATTTGGTCGAAAAGCAGAAGAAAATGGAAATAACGGTACCGACCACGGTACGCTAATCCCCATGTATATCATTGGACAGCCTGTCCAAGCAGGTGTATCTGGAACCAATATTGATTTAGGCAATTTAGACTCGACGGGTGCGCCCCATATCAACCAACTTCAACATGATTATCGACAAGTATTTGGGACCCTTTTACAAGATTGGTTAGGCGCTAGTGACGATGGATTAACGGCAGCGATGATGAAGAACTATAGCACCATCAAATTACCCTTAATTGACACGAAGAATGTTGTTGACCCCAGTTGTTACATTGGGACCAATCCAACTGCCCCTTTATCTAAAGCCGCTTTTTGTGTCCTACTTGAAGGTTTCTTTAATTCCGACAATTCCTTACACACCAATGCGTTAGCGACTGACAATTTAATTCCTCAAAAACAACCTTTTCATATTGAACCTTGGTTATATGATGGCACAGAAATGATTGATTTCGAAGAACAAGATATTGTTGATTGGGTATTGGTAGCTGTTAGAGACCCTAAAAATACCGCTGTGGTGCTTGCTCAACAGGCACTTTTACTAAGAACCGATGGTCAATTACTAAACGGCGCACATCAATCAAGCATCACTTTTGACGGAATAGCTCCAGGAGAATATTATGTAAGCATTCATCATAAAAGTCACTTAGCTATTTTGAGTAGTACGACTGCTACATTCGTAGCTGCAACGGCAACAGAAACGGTCTTATGCTACAATTTTTCTAATGCTATGGATAAAGCAATGGGCGTTGACCAACAAAAACAATTGATTTCTGACAGTCCTGTCTATGGAATGATAGCTGGAGATTACGACCAAAATCAAATAATTAATAGCGAAGATTATAATGCTTGGAAACTCGAAGGTGCAAACGTCAACGTTTATCAATCTATGGATGGAGATGGCAATGGTATTATTAATAGTTTAGATTTTAATCTATGGGCTATTAATCGGTCGAAGGTAGGTGTTTTAAGGTAAAAAAGAAAGAGGTCAGAAGTCAGACCGTTTATTACATAAACTGTCAGGAGTCAGATTACCTATTACTATTGAGTGTGTTACATTTTAGTGGACATCAAATAGGCCAATTGCTGCATGGCTTGGCTATTCAGCATACCAACAATTAGGTTTTAATGGTGGGCGATACTTTGAAAGTATCGCCCACCATTAAAACCTAATTGTTGACCATTTTTTATTACGAAGTCATTACTAGACTATATAGCAATTGTCCGCAACTTGAGTTAAATAATAATCCGTTGTCTATTCTATCCGTTGTAGAGAAAAACATACAACGGGTTACAAGGGACAACGGATTTAGATAGCATTTACCTAAGTAAACAGGTCGAAATTAAAAAAACAAAAATTTATGAGATACCTTTTCTTACTATTAATCATCGCGATTACTGCCTGCCAACCAACCGTCCAAAAGACCATCAAACCTGCCAAAATTCCCATCAAAGTAGTCGTTTTATCTATGTTTGAAAAAGGAAATGATGAAGGCGATAGACCAGGGGAATTCCAATATTGGGTAGAAAAATTACCGCTAAAAGACACCCTTTCTTTTGAATACGGCTTTGACAGAAACTTACGGTATAACAAAGAATTAGGCGTTTTGGGCATGGTCGCAGGGATTGGCAACACCCAAGCAGGGATTTCGGTGATGGCATTAGGCGCAGACGACCGATTTGACTTTACAAATACTTATTGGTTAGTGGCAGGTATTGCAGGGGTTGACCCAGCGGATGCACCTACTGGTTCGGCAGCTTGGGCAAACTTCCTAGTCGATGGCGATTTATCCCACCAAATTGATGCAAGAGAAATTGAAAAGGATTGGAAAACAGGCTACATTCCACTACGTCGCACGACGCCTTATGCTCAACCAGTTTCCAAAAATAATGAAGGCGTGATTGCTCGATTAGATTCGAGTTTAGTCCAATGGGCATTCAACTTAACGAAAGATATGGAGTTGCCAGATAATGAAGAGATTAAAGGGATGCGAGAACAATACAAAGGCTATGCGGCTGCGACCATGAAACCGCACGTTTTAATCGGTGACCAACTAGCCGCTGCAACCTATTGGCATGGCGAATTATTAAACGAATGGGCCAATGATTGGGTCAATTATTGGTCAGAAGGACAAGGCAACTTTGTGACTTCAGCCATGGAGGAAATGGGCGTTTATCATGCTTTAGACCGTTTGCATAAAGCTAATAAAGTCGACAAAAATCGTTTACTAGTTTTGCGAACTGCCTCTAATTTTACAATGCAGCACCCAGGCATTTCTGCTTATCAAAGTTTGTCGGGAGAGAAGTTGACAGGAAAAGGCTATTCGGCTTATATTCCTTCTTTGGAAGCGGCTTATATGGTGGGGAGTCCTGTGGTGAAGGAGTTGTGTGAAAATTGGGAAAAATATGAGAAAGTGATGCCTAAGTAAATTAGTTGTGCTGAAATTTTTATTTTGGTTTAACGTTAAAAAGGTATTAACTGTCACATATTTAAAGAGTACTGATTACCCCTAAATTTGAAAATAGAAGAATTAAGGGCTTTAGCCTTGGCTCTGTCTGTAGAAATGCTGAATATTTGCCGAATTCCCTAAAGGAGCATCGCTCCGACACCGTATATTTCAATCGTGTCGAGGCTAAAGCCCCTCTAAAAGCTGGAAAAATCTCAAAATCTACAGACAGAGTCGAAGCTAAAGCTCCTAATTTACGCCAAAAAAGATATGGGTAATCAGTACCATTTAAACCCTTATAAAAATGAAGCAATTCCTATTTAACTTTTTATTACTTAGCTTTTCGTTTAACGGCATTTGCCAAGTGGCTATCATTAATGACAAAGATGGATATACAAATGTTAGAAAAACAGCAAATGCACAAGCTGAGATAATTTATCGTTTACAAGAAAATGAAGTTTTTATAGTAGATAGATATGATTATGATGAGGATAAAGAATGGGATGAAAATAGAGAATGGATTTCAATTCTAATTTCTAAAAACAACTTCTCTTTTACTAGTAATTCTTCTATATATATTAAAGGTTACATCCATAAAAGTAGGGTACGTTTTTTAGAAGATTTACCCATTTATAATGGAAAAAAATTCTCATTTGCCTATCAATTAATTCCTTTTACTAAAAAGAATAAAATTATTGAATATGGACAGCCGAATTGGGGAATATTAATCAGTGGATTACCAGTTTGGGGAACAGATATGGAAATTCCAAAAACAGAAGTAGTGAATATTGACATAAAAATAAGTGAGAATATTATCGTAGTTCCTAAAATCCTAATAGCAGATATTTACGAGTGCAGTAATAATTTTAACGTTTATAAAAAAGACGACACTTATTTTGTTCAACAATGGAATAGTGATGGCGCAGGAGGGTATGAACTTATTTGGGTTATTACTAAAGAAGGTGTTCAACAACGATTTATTGGTGCATATTAAAGTAAAAAAATTGCTAAAAAACAAATTCCAAGCCCTCCTAAATGCCGAACAATACCACGGCTGGGGCAAAACAAAAAGGTATTTTGAAGGCTGGTATTATAAGGTGTTAAATGCCAAAGAAGATAAAGCGTTTGCTTTTATCCCAGGCATTGCCATGGACGAAAATGGGGAACAACAAGCATTTATTCAAGTATTAGATGGTAAAAAACTAACGGCTGCTTATCATAAATACGATGCAGCCCAATTTATTCCAACCGCTGGGAAATTTGATGTACGCATTGAAAACAATCGTTTCCGAAAAGAAAGTATTCAATTAGACATTCCAAATATCAAAGGCGAACTTCGATTTAAAAACCAGATTCCTTGGTCGAGTAGTTGGTATTCGCCGAATATTATGGGGCCTTTTTCTTTTGTGCCTTTTATGCAATGCTATCACGGTATTTTGAGTATGAATCATACGATTGAAGGCGAATTGGAAATTAATGGAGAAACGGTCGATTTTACAGGCGGTCGAGGTTATATGGAAAAAGATTGGGGGCGTTCTTTTCCAAGTGGTTATATTTGGATGCAAACCAATCACTTTTCAGAAGCAGGTATTTCTTTAAAATCTTCGGTGGCAAAAATCCCTTGGATGGGTACTTCTTTTGTTGGGTTTATTGCAGGCATTTGGTTGCACGACCGATTAATAGAATTCACAACCTATAATTTTACCCGCTTGCGCAAATCTTATGCGGATAAAGAAAAGGTGGAATTAGTGATGGAAAACAACCGACATCGACTAGAGATATTTGCCAAGCGAGAAGCGGCTACTGCTTTGGCCTCCCCTATTTCTGGTTTTATGGACGGGCGAATTGAGGAAAGTATGACAGCGCAAATTGCTGTTAAGTTATTCGATAAAAAAACTAAACGGGTATTATTAGAAGATACAGGGCGAAATGCGGGATTGGAAGTGGCGGGGAGGATTGAAGATGTGCTAGTGGTCTAATTTGCTGATAACTGGTAGCGCCTCCGATAACTATTGGAGTCAGTCTGTTCGGGATACGGGTCTTTAGACCTGATACGCCTAAAAGTAAAACTAAAGTGCTTGTCGATTGCATTAATCTAGAATGGCTAACCTAAAGGTCAGCGTCCCGAACAGGATAAATCCTGCGCTACCAGTTACCTGCAATTTAGGTTAGTAGGCAATTAAATCAACCAATAATCATTCAACTATTTAACACTAAAAAATAAATTGAACAATTATAATTCGTGGGGGGAATAAATTCGTGGGGAATTAAAGACAAAATATCCAATTTATCTTATCCATTACTAATCAACAAAAAATGAATTGTCTAATCGTAGAAGGTGGTGGCTTTAAAACAGGGTTCACTTCGGGGGTACTAGATGCCTTTCAAGTCGCCAATTATCGCCCTTTCAACCAATATATTGGGGTGTCAGGCGGGTCTGTTACGGCCTCCTATTTTTTGAGTAAACAATATCGGCAATGTATTAAAGCCTTGAAATTATTAGCCAAAGACGAGCAGTTTACGCAGTTTACCAGAACTTTTGGGGCAGAGGGCTATATGGATATTGATTATTTAAAAAATATTGCGCAGCAAAAAGTGCCGCTTGATTTGAATACAGCCATGACTTCGGCTAAAGATGCTGCTATCTATTTTGTAGCCACAAATAGAAAAACAGGAAAACCAGCTTATTTAACCCCAAATAAACAAAATTGGTTAGATATTTTGGTGGCTTCTAGTACCTTACCTTTTGTCACGAAAGGGATTCATAAAATCAAGAAGGTGGATTATTTTGATGGTGGTTGGGGCGATCCACTTCCTGCTAAATGGGCTTATCAACAAGGTGCTAGACATATTACCGTTATTAGAACTGCTCCAGAAAAACGCAAATCTACCCAAAGTTATGCTGATTATTTTGGTAGTATTTATTACAATAATAACCCAGAATTAAGTGAAGCTTTCGCCAAATACCATGAACGATACAATGCAGCAGTAGAATTTTTATTAAACCCGCCAAAAGACTTGGTGATTGACCAAATTTCTCCGATAAAAGAATTGAAAAGCACGACTTACACTTATACGAATAAAACAATCATGAGCGATTATCGGTATGGCTTGGATAAAGGACTTTATTATATTGCAGGTAAAAAAGGTGGTTGAAATAATCCAATAAAAACTTTTTGCTTACCTTCACAAGATGAAAAATAACAACCGTAGAAAATTCCTCCAAACCTTTGGTACAGGTCTTGCGGGCAGCCTTGCCTTACCCAATATAACCCTTAGTCATACTGCTTCCACAGCAATTATCGATTTATCCAATCAAAAAGAAGACACCTCCGAAGCCTTCTGGGAATTGGTCAAAACCCAATTTATACTAGCGCCTGAATTGCGCTATTTTAATAATGCTTCTTTAGGGGCAGCACCTATCTATGTCCAACGCAATACCAAAGCATTTAGAGAATTATTAGACGGGTTTCCTTCCAAATATATGTGGGGCGGTTGGAAAGAAGCAATTGAAGGTACTCGCCAGTCTGTAGCCGATTTATTGGGGGCAGATAAAGAAGAAATTGCTTTGATTCATAATACGACCGAAGGGATGAATTTGATTGCGCGCAGTTTTGACTTGAAACCAGGGGATGAAGTGATTTTAGCCGACCATGAACATACAAGTGGGCGTGTCTGTTGGGAAGTTTTTCAAGCAACAAAAGGTGTTAAATTGGTTCGTCCAGAATTACCGATTTTGCCTAAAACAGTCGAAGAAGTGGTAGCCGTTTATCGGAAAGCGATTACCCCTAAAACTAAGATAATTTCGATGTGCCATATTGTGAATACGAATGGTATGATTTTGCCCGTGAAAGAAGTATCCGAAATGGCACACGAAAAAGGTATTTTAGTAGCAGTAGACGGCGCTCAAGGGGCAGGGATGTTTGATTTTAATTTGCACGATTTGGGTTGTGATTTTTATGCAGCGAGTGCGCATAAATGGATGTTTGCCCCCAAAGGTATTGGTGTTTTTTATGCCAAAGAAGCTAGTCAAAAACATTTAAAACCCTTAATCGTTTGTCGAGGGTATGACGACCCGAGTATTCGCCGATTGGAGAATTATAATACGCGAAACCTGCCAGAATTATTAGGGTTAGGAGCAGCGGTGGAATTTATCAATCAAATTGGTCTAGACAAAATTCATGCTCGTTCTTATGAGATGAAGGCTTATTTTCGGTCTAAAGTAACTGATAATCCTGCCTTTAAATTGAAGACGCCTGCGGATGATAAGTTGTCTGCGGCTATTCAAGTGGTAGAGATTGTTGGAAAAGAAGTTCGGGAAGTGAAAGAGCGCCTTTTCGACGAATTTAATATTGATTGTCGTCCGATGACGACCTTTGGTCTAAATGCGCTGCGGATTTCTCTATCTATTTATATGACTAAGGTGGATGTTGATTACCTTGTGGGGGCATTGGAAAAGATAGCTACAGGATGATTTACAAGATGACAAGATTTTGCAGGATTAACAGGATGGACGAACTAGGAGGATGCAATACGGATTCGGGCGGATTTTTTTCCTTAGAACATAAAGGCGAATAGTTTATAAATGATTCTTTAGCATTTTATGAACTGATTATTGTAGTATACATTCATAAAATAGTAAATTATTCACTATATCTAATACGTCAAAATCCGTCCGCTATCC
>CALFWI010000340.1 GCA_937928615.1 uncultured Saprospiraceae bacterium
CATGCTTTTTCAAAAGCCCCTACTTTAAATGGACTCGTAATACTTTCTCGACTCATCAATGGTGTAAAGAAGCCAATTGTCCAATATAATGCCTCCGATTTTTCGCTGAGTTTGTGTTGAACCAAGGCATTCCAGATACGAAAACGAGGAGAGGCAGTATTATTAAAAGCGCCTACATTTCCTGATAATACATCTTGTCCCACAAAATCCAGAGAGGAAGTAAAATCATAAACCCAACGGTCACCATAAGACCCTTTAATGCCTGCCCGAGTACGATGAAGGCTAAAATTCAAGCGGTTATCTACCGATTCAAATTCTTGATTGTCTTGATTGTACAATTGTTGCCCGTCGGTATACGTCCCCCAAAGCTGGAGAACTAAGGTTGGTTTAATGACTAATTTTGGTTCGGCTGATTCTTGAGCTTGTAAGTAGGAAGCGAGGAGAAATAAGCAAAGTAGGATGGAAAATCGGCAATGCATAGGGTAGCTTGGTTTTAAGTTTGAATAAAAAGGAATAACTATAGAAGGAGACAGTAACACTATCAAAAATGTTCATTGAAAGTTAAAAGAACACATCTTGTTTCTCCACAAACTCAAAACAAAGTAAAATAGGAAAAGTCATAATTTCAAGCAGCGTCCTTCTGGACAAAAACACTAGTGGTTCAAATCATGAGTAGTTGATAGTTTAATCGAGTGTATTTTTTTGCTAGGCAAAGCCTGCTCCGATTCGTCGGAGGCATTTATGACTTGAACCACTAGGCATTAATGGTTTCAATCAAACTTGCCTCAAAATTCCCTTTCTCATTAATAGCACCCAATCGAACTTGCCCCAATTCGTTAATCATTTCTGGATTGTAGGGCAATTCAATTTTTAAATAATTATCGGTAAATCCACTCATCAAGTCTTTGTGCTTAGAGACTTCAAATAAAGCGGTTCTAGTTTGTCCAGTATATTGGCTATAAAAATGATGTTTTTTCTTTTCGGAAAGGATACGGAGCATTTCATTACGCTCTCTACGGATGTGAACAGGAACTGGGTTCTCCATTTCATTCGCAGGCGTATTCGGTCGCTCCGAATAAGTGAAAACGTGCAGGTAAGTAATATCTAATTCGTTGATAAAATGATAAGTTTCTAAAAAATCTTCATTGGTTTCGCCAGGAAAGCCAACTATTACGTCTACACCAATACAACAATGCGGCATCAATTCTTTGATTTTAGCCACTTTTTCAACGTACAATTCTCTTTTATAACGCCGACGCATTTGGCGCAACTGTTTGTTATTACCCGATTGTAAGGGAATGTGAAAATGCGGTACAAAACGCTCAGATTGTGCCACAAATTCAATAATCTCATTGGTCAACAAATTCGGTTCAATCGAAGAAATTCTAAAGCGTTCAACGCCTGCTATTTTATCAAGCTCTTTGATTAAATCAATGAACATCGCTTCTTTCTTAGGTCGTTCACCTTCAATAACGGCAGTACCATTCCCGAAATCCCCAATATTCACGCCCGTTAACACAATTTCCTTAACGCCTAAATCCGCAATTTTCTGAGCATTTTTGACCACATTCGCCACTTCATCACTTCGGCTTTTCCCTCTTGCTAACGGAATCGTACAAAAAGTACATTTATAATCACAGCCATCCTGTACTTTTAGAAAAGAACGAGTTCTATCGCCAAAAGAAAAAGCATTGGTAAAAACATTAGCTTCCTTAATTTCTCCTGCATTGACCATGCCTTTGCCCGGTGCTTTGGAAATATCATCGACATACTCTAAAATTCTAAACTTCTCTGCTGCACCTAAGACCAAATCGACTCCTGGAATCTCCGAAATTTCTTCTGGTTTCAATTGCGCATAACACCCCGTCACAACGACAAAAGCATCAGGAGAATGGCGCAATGCTTGTCGCACAATCTTCCGACATTTTCTATCCGCAAAATCTGTTACCGAACAAGTATTGATGACATAGATATTTGCCCCGTCTTGAAATTTGACGGCACTATAGCCTGCTCCTTCGAATTGCCGAGCAATAGCAGAGGTTTCTGAATAATTCAGTTTACAACCTAAGGTGTGGAATGCGACTGTTTTTGGCGTTGCCATTGGAATATTAGTTATTACAAGTAAATTGGTTGGCAAAGTTACCCTTTTCTATAAGCCTAAACAATTAGTAGAACGGTATTATAAAACAGATTTCTGGCAAAAAATTAGAACGACGCCTATTTTTTATTTATACTTGACTTAAATTAATGAGAACTATGAGAAAAAACACCCTTAAAAATACAGTACTAATAGCTTTGATGAATTCGCCCAAGGATTTTTTGCTAGTGCAAAAAGAAAGTTGGTATAGAATTCCGAAAATGGAAAGGACGCCAAAAATGGTAGTGGATGGTACGATAAACTACATTGCCTTTTACCATACTTCTAAATTCAAAAAAGAAAAATACAGCATTAAATATTATGCCAAAGTGGTGAATATAACGATGGCAAGTCGGCAGGAATTATTTCCTAATGAGCCATTGAATCACCCAAAAGCAAAAAAGATTTATTATAAAATTCAAATGGAACAACTACTCCCTTTAGTCAGACCAATTATTAGTCATCGGCCTAGA
>CALFWI010000341.1 GCA_937928615.1 uncultured Saprospiraceae bacterium
GTGCGTCAATAGGTTCATTTCTGCTTCTTTGGCAGCGCTGCCTCTACCTTCATAATCATCAAATAAAGTACTCGGTTCTGGGAATGTTTTTTTAGTGAAATTTTTATAATGTCTTTCTGGTGGCAACCATTCTCTGTGGGGTGCTTTATGTAAATACATCAATAAAAAAGGGTTTTCCTCTTTTCTTCCTGTCTTTAGCCAATTTAAAGTTTTATCGGTAATGATATCCGTTGTGTAACCCGTTTCGTTAACTCTACCATTCTTTTTAGTAATAAAATCTGGGTTATAATATGTGCCTTGACCTGGTAAAATCTGAAATTCATCAAAGCCTTTTGGGTTATTGCCAAAGTGTAATTTTCCGAACATAGCGGTTTGATAACCCGCATTTTGTAACAGTTGAGGAAAAGTAATATTAGTGGTATCAAAAGGGAACATATTATCAATTTTTCCATTGAGGTGGCTATGTTTTCCTGTTAAAATGACCGCTCTAGAAGGGGCGCAGATGGAGTTGGTTACACAAGCATTCGTGAACAACATACCTTCTTTGGCAATACGATCAATATTCGGGGTTTCGGTCAGGTAATTGGAGTACGCACTTATCGCTTGATAAGCGTGGTCATCTGACATGATGAAAAGGATGTTGGGTTTCTTTTTAGGGGTATTTTCGACTTCTTTTTGTGTTTGTTGGCAAGCAACGCAAAATAACATGCCTACTAACAAAACCAGTATATGTTGTTTGGTTATCATCTTGTCCTAAATAATTTGAATGGTTCATATTAATCGGCACTAACATACAAAATTAATTCACTAACCTAACTATCATCCTAACAAAAAATCAAATATTACCAATTTTTATGTTTTTTAAAATTATAAAAAATACAAAATGTTTATTAATTTTAGCTTTCAAATAAACAAACTATGAAAGAAAACAAAAGAAAAATTCATCATCCAGACGATAATCTATTCAAAAAGGTGATGGAAGATAAAACCAATGCGAAGGCTTATTTAGAAGAATTTTATCCTGAGTTGGCTAAAAATTTGGATTTAGAGAAGTTACAAATTCAATCTGAAAGCTTCTTAACTCCACAATTTAGTGCTTTTAAATCCGATATTATTTATCGCTGTCCATTCAAAGGAAGTGAGGAATATATGCAATATGCTTTGATATTATGGGAACATAAATCAAAACCCAAAAAATGGGTGGCTATTCAATTAGGCTTGTATATTTTTTTGGCATTAGATAAAATGGAGCGAGCAAAAGGAAGAACTGTTGAACCAATTATCCCTATGCTATTTTATAATGGCAAGGAGAAATGGATGCCTAAAACATTATCAGAACTATTTAGTGATTTCGAGTTTTACCATTTAATCAAGGATTTTATTCCAAGCTTTGATTTTCTGTTTAAAAATCTAGTAGGCACCTCAACGGAAAAACTAATAAAAATCAATACCGCTTTTTTTAGAAGTGCAATGGTCGCTATGGCTAATCGGGAAAGTATGGACTTGATTTATAGTAAATTTAGCTTTATTTTTGATTTAAGCGATGATTATCACTTAGAAATTTTAATGACTTATGTGCTAAGTTTTACGAATCGTTCACCAAAAGAAATAAAAAATATTTTTAAAGAACTCAATTTAAAAATTGACAAAAATAGAATTATGAGCACTTTAGATATGATTCTAAAAGAAGGAGAAGCTATTGGATTAAAAAGAGGGGAAGCAATTGGTATAGAAAAAGGAGAAGCAATTTCTGATTTATTAAATTTATTGAGAGTTATTTATAAATTTCCCTTCTGGACAATAGAAGAAATTACTGATTTTACAGAAATAAGTAAAACCTCAGTTCAAGCACTTGTCCTTGCCCTTCTAAGTGGTAAATTAGAACCTGTGCATTTTATGACAAAAAAATTCTTCTTTAAAGAAATTGAATTATCCAAAAAGGAATGGAAAAAAATAGATAAAATGGTTATAAATATCTTTAATAGTGATTTTATGTTAAGAAGAAAGTCATAGTTGCTATCAAATTATTCAATAATCACCTCATCCAAAACAATCCAAGCATCCGAACCTTTATATTGATGCCATTCAGGTAGACCAGCGATTTTTTTAGCCGTTATTTTCACGTATCTCGCTTTTACTAAGTCAATTTCTAGCACCACATCTTTTATCGTCGCTTCTTTTTGTTCCAAAGTAGCCTCTAGTGTTATCGTTTTGGCATCCCCAAAAGACTGTCCATTGGTAGAAAAAGTACACTGGATAGATTCAGGAGAAAAAATCCAAGAATTCTGGTCAATTAAAGTACCAATCGTCACTCGATTAATGGTTTCTGCTTTGCCTAAATCAATGATAAATTCCGCGTTTTCGCCATTCCATCCTTGCCATAATTGACTTCCATAATCCATTGTTCCTCGAAAACCGTCCGTCAAAGCGATGCCATGCCCATGGTATTTTGGCGCATATTCTATTTGATAATTTACTTTTTTATCCAATGCCAAATGCTTAACTGTTTTTACATCCGCTAATTTGGCATCCAGTAATTTATTCGGATTAACCTCTTGTAAACTAATTTGAGCAGTCTTTTTATTATCCAACCTAAATAATAACTCATTTAAGCCTTTTTTCATCTGCACTTTTATCAATTTGGCCCTCAATGGAAATCGATTATTAGCAGAAACAGATTGTAATATTCTGCCTGCTCGACTAATTCGTACATTGGTATTGGTATTCAGGTAAAAGGTAATCGTCGTATCCATTCTGGCATATAAAGGATAGTCGATATATAAATAATCACCAGTTTGTTCCGCTAATAACTGACCGATTTTGAAGATGCCACTTTTGGGAATCATTGCCTCCGTCCAATTTGGGTCTTGCCCTTTAACAAGGTCATTTGCTTTGGCAATTTTAAGCCATTTTTGGGTTGCTCCAGAATAATTGAATCGATAACTATCTTCCAGATAATTCAGTTGTTCATCTAAGGTCGTGGCTGCTTCTTTTTTAAAGCGTTCAACTTTAGTTTGACTT
>CALFWI010000342.1 GCA_937928615.1 uncultured Saprospiraceae bacterium
AAGGCTAAACATCTAATGAGGTTCTTTAAACCTATTATTACTATATTATTTTTTGGATGGAGTATTAGCGTACTTGCTCAAATTAATACCATCAAATTTGAGCATTACACCGCTGACGAAGGGCTCTCTCAATCAACTGTGAAATGCATTCAACAGGATAACTTAGGTTTTATGTGGTTTGGTACGATTAATGGGTTAAATCAATTCGATGGCTTACAATTCACCTCTTTTCATTTTAACCCTCAGGATTCCACGAGTTTAACGAGTAGTAATATCACTACCCTCTTTGAAGATAGTAAAGGAAATCTTTGGATTGGCACGACAGATGGGCTCAATCTTTTCAAGCGAGCAACCAATAATTTTCAGCGATTCATTCATTTAGAAAACAATCTAAATAGTTTACCCGATAATTATATTCACGATATATTAGAAGATACCTCTGGCAATCTATGGATAGCAACCAAGGGAGGACTATGTAAGTATGATATTCAAACCAATCGTTTTGAAAGTTTCCAGAAAGAAGATAGTCCTTCCAAGGGAATGAGCAGTAATAATGTTAGGTGTTTGTATGAGGATAGTAATAAGGATTTATGGATAGGGTATTTTGGTTTAGATGGCTTACAAAAATTTGATAGAGACAATCAATTATTTACAAGCGTACTTTATAATCAGGAAGAAACGGACAGCAGCAGCTTAAATGTAACCATTTGGGATATATTTGAAGATAGTCAAGGGAATTTTTGGCTCGGAACAGATGAATATGGCTTAATATTATTTGATAGAACGACCCTTTCCTTTCAAGTATTTAGAGAAAATAATCAAAATAAAGCAAGTATTAATGCTGCTACTATTACAGCTATTGAGGAAGATAATGAAGGTAATCTGCTATTAGCTACAGAAGGTGGTGGGCTAAATGTCTTAAATTTAGAGAATTTCGATAGGACTGCACCTCAATTCGCTGCCTATCAAGTACAATCCTTAAACGCTTACAGTATTAATGATAATTTCTTACAATCTCTTTATAAGGATAAAGCAGGTTTAATTTGGATTGGCAGCAAAGATAGCGGGGTCAATAAAATTGATAAAGGCATCCAAAAATTTACGCATTACCAGAGTAACCAAATAGCAGGAAATAATCTGACAAACAAGGATGTATGGAGTATTATGCAGGATCACGTAGGAAGTGTATGGGTGGGAACGGCAGATGGATTGAATAGAATAGATGCAGAACGCATTAATATTGAATATTTTTTTCATACACCAGGCGAATCTTCCACTTTAACAGGCAATCATATTTATTCCATCTATCAAGATAAGAATTTAGATATTTGGATAGGCACCGATGAAGGTTTAAACCATCTCCCGTTTGCCAAAATATTATCTCCCTCTTTTATTCAATATCGGCGAAAAGCAGCAGAAAAACAGACCATTTCTAGTAATTTCATACGTGCGATGTTAGAAGATAATAAAGGGAATTTTTGGGTTGGCACTGATAAGGGTTTAAATTTAATGAATCGTCAAGAAGGAACATTCAAACAATTTTACAACCCTAAAAGTGAACAAAGTAATCATATTCATTGCCTTTTATTAGATAAAAAAGAACGACTTTGGTTAGGGACAGAAAAAGGGCTTGTTCGATATAATCCACTAAGTAAAAATTTCATCAATTACCTAAATGAAGAAAGTACACCTAATGGGCTTAGTAGTAATACAATACATGCTCTTTTTGAAGATGTCAATGGCAATTTATGGTTAGGCACTCCAGAAGGTTTAAATAAGATGACGGAAAAAGAAGGAAAAATAACCTTTGAATCTTTTACTAGAAACAATAACCTTCCGGGTAATACTATTTATGCTATTCGAGGAGACCGCAAAGGAAATTTGTGGCTAAGCACTAATACTGGATTAACTAAATTTAATCCCAAAAAAGATGAGATTAAAAATTTTACCAATAAAGATGGACTACAAGATGGTGAATTCAATCCAAACGCAAGTTATAAGAATTGGAAAGGAGAATTATTTTTTGGGGGGTCTGATGGGTTAAATATATTCCTGCCAGAAGTGTTACCTATCAACCAACAAGAACCACAAGTCGTTTTAACAGATTTTATCATTGATTACAAATCAGTACCAATGATGGAGGGCGGACAATTAGAGCAGCATATAAGTATAGCTGACAAAGTAACTTTGTTTCCAGAAGATAATAGTAAATCTTTTTCCTTTAGATTTGCTGCCTTAAACTATACCCAATCGGATAAAAACACCTATGCATACAAACTAGAAAACAAGGACGATACTTGGAAATATCCTAATCAAAATATCGCCTTTTACGATAATGTCCCTCCAGGAAATTATGTTTTTAGAGTAAAGGCAGCCAATAATGATGGAAAATGGAATGATAAAGGGATTTCAATTAAGGTCGTTATTCAGCCAACTTTTGTTCAAACATTGTATTTCAAAGCAAGTTTAATTCTAGGAGCAATCGGTTTAGGTTATTTAATTTACCTTAATCGAGTTCGGTCTTTAAGGCAGCGTAGTGAAACCTTAGAAAAAATGGTAAAAGAAAGGACCGAACAATTAGAGAATAAAACCCAACAATTAGAATACCAACAAGAAGAATTAGAAAATAAAAACGAAGAGTTAGCCAGTACGGTAAAAACCTTAAAAGAAACTCAACAACAATTGGTTGTTTCAGAAAAGATGGCCTCTTTAGGTCAATTAACTGCTGGTATTGCCCATGAAATTAATAATCCCATTAATTTTATTTCCTCTAATGTGCAAGCACTAAAGATGGATTTTCAAGACATGCAAAATGTCTTAAAAAAGGTCAAAGAATTAGAAAAAACCACCAATCCAAGTAAATTAACCAATGAGTTAATTCGTTTAGGCCAACAGTTAGATTTTGATTTATTAGAAGAAGAAATAAGTGAATTATTAGCAGGTATAGAAAGAGGAACAGAACGAACAGTGAATATTGTTAGTAGTTTAAGAATTTTTTCTCGTAATTCCACCGATAATTTTTCTAAAGCAGACATTCATGAAGGCTTAGATTCAACCATAACTATTTTAAACAGTCAATTTAATGGACATATAAGCATTGAAAAACACTATGGAAAATTACCTCCTGTAAACTGTCAAATTTCTCGCCTTAATCAAGTTTTTCTAAATATTATCAATAACTCCATTCAAGCTATTAATGCTAAATCAAATGGGATACTCCATCATGGAATTATAAAAATAAAAACCAAAAACCTAGGGCATCAAGTTCAAATTAGCATTAAAGATAATGGCGGTGGTATGAATAAAGAAACCTTAAATCGTTTATTCGAACCTTTCTACACTACGAAAGATGTAGGAGAAGGAACGGGTCTAGGGTTATCCATTTCCTATGGCATTATTGAACAACATAAGGGTAAAATAGAAGTAGATAGTCAGCTTGGAAAAGGGACAGAGTTTATCATCCATTTACCAATTGAACGAAAAGAAGAAGAGTTAGCAGTTAGCAGTTAGCAGTTAGCAGTTAGCAGTTAGCAGTTAGCAGAATTTAAAAAGCACGATTGATTAATCCAATCAAATCGTGCTTTTTTTTGCAACAAATCTGCAATTTATCTTTCAGAAAAATATTACCTACGAGACTATTCAGTTAACTCTGTTTGCATAAAATTTCAGGTTTGAAAATCAAGAGTTTAACTGCCTGCTGACTGCCACTGTTTACTGCCTACTATCTTACCTACTGCCTAGTAGCCTTAACCCGAGCAACGAACTTTCGAGCAGTCCCAGGATTAACAGGTTGAATTTCGTAATTTTCTCCATCTTTCATCTTGATAATCGTTTCTTTTTTCTTCAATCCTATTACCGCATCATTATACCGCATATTATTAGAAACCGTACTCATTATTCCTGCTTTGTAACTAAAGTAATAAAAATATTCACTAGGTGATTTGATATAAATATAGCAACGGTCATCTCCTTTAGTAGGCATTCTAAACTCTACATAGCAAGTTAAGTTCTTATTAACTGGATCGGCCCCAATAGCCCCTAAGCCTATCTTATCTTTTCGAGAAATAAAAGACTGATAATCAGGATCCCATTTCATTGGCAAATCACTAAAAAAGAAGGTATGATGTTTATATTTTCTTGGAAAAAACAAAGTCCTATTTTTCATAATATTTGTTGTTTCCGTTAAGTCCTTAGGATTGCTAATAAATTCTGACAATCCTTTGGTATAAAAATCTTCCTTACTGGAATAGGCTATATCTGGTGCATCAAAACTACTAGAGATGATATCTGAAGCCATTATTCTTAGCAGTGCCTCAGGAATAATAATATCAACACCCGCCATTAAATCCACTAAAACTGGTGCATCAAAAGTCGTAGAATCTTGTTCATTAGGAAAAGAAGTCTCAATATTTCCTGCAGCTTTTACACTCATATATTTTAGTCCATCTCCAATATTTATAGGTCCTTCTCCTTTTAATTTTCCAGTTTTATTAGAAAAAGTTAATTTCGTCCCTTTAATTTTATTTCCTATAACCTTAATCGAATCTCCAAAAATGAATTCATCTTGCTCTTCATTATACTTAAAAACACCAGTAACAGGTAGAATAGGTCTATCCTTTCTAAAAAACAACGGCATCATGGTTCTACCATAAATTCGAGTATTTTCCTTACTTAAGTAAAAACCAGTTCGCAACTGCTCTCCTTCATAATTCTTTGGTACATCATAAGCTATAGCTAAATCATTCTTATCTGCTTCACTATTAATCGTGAACCATTGAGGATCAGGCATTAAAGGAGCATCAAATTTTGCAAATCCATCAAATTTCAAGTTTCTAGAAGAGGCAAAAAGGGCAATATCTCCTCTAAACTGTGTTTTATTATCAATATAAAAGTCATCTTCGGGTTTAATAGTACCTTTAGCTCTTGTTTCTGTTTTTTTATTACTTTTTTTCCCTTTACCTATTCTAGAACCGGAAATATTCTCAAAATAAATTTCCTGTTTTCGGTCTCCTATATTATATTCATAATAACCATCTGCACGGTATTCTTTCCGACCATCAATATTTATCGTGACTTTATTGATAACGTGGTTTTTATTTAAGGTATCTGCGACAATTCTAGCATTGGTCAATTCTTCCATTTGACCACCTGCCATAATATTTATATCTCCAGTTTCAGGATAAATAAAAGCATCAGCTGACCGGATTCGTTCAACACCGCCTATTTCTAATTGGCTATTTTTCAAATCATATCGAGCCGTTTTACCCAAAAACATTAAGGAATCCTTACTCCCATGAGTAGAGGTAAAGCGAGCCAGTTTATCTTCTTTTGCTTTAAAAACAATGACTTGTCCATCCATGTCCCACTCAAATTCATCCATCGTAGTCACGTATTCATTATAGGGAAGAAAGGTTTCGCCAACGGCTGCATTTGATTTAAATTTGGCGTATTGCTGGTCAAAATCTGCAAATCCATTCAAATTCGATGTTTCTAGAACCAAAGCATCAGATTCTAAAGCCTTTATCTTTACATTCATTGTATCAGACCTAGCCGAAAATGCGCCAAAAGAAAAATCTTTAGAATACATACTTGCCTTTTCCCAATTGAGCAAACCACTACCTTTCAAACCATCAGGTGTTAATATCCCCAAACCTGTAAATTTATAATCACCTTCCTTATACAAATCAAATGGCTCTTTTTTAGTCCGAATTTCCATACTATCAGCATAAGGCTTCCAATTAATGGTTACATCTAGGCCAACCGCCTGAGGAATAGCCTTGCTTCTATCTTCCGCCAAATCAAATCGTTCAGCAGTCGCTGTCATTTCTTTCGGTCGAAAGAGAATATCTTCCGAATTAACCACTGCCCCTAAATAAGTCAAAGTACCTTCTCCTTTAAATCCTTCATTACTTAAGTCTAATGACCCTTTATAGTTACCTATCCCCTTATAAGTTGGATATCCTGTTTCTGGCGTATTCGTTAAAAATCCAAGAGATTGGTCTTCTTTAAGCACTAAAGTTTCTTCGAAATCTGGAAAAATATTAGCAGAATACATTTTCCCCTTAAAATGCAAATCATCTTTAGTAAAATTATCCAAACTATTAAAACTAAAAGGTTCTAATTTAAAGTAGAAAGAATCCCTTGTATACAAACTATCCCTGTCATAAAACACATAGGAATCTCCTTTACTTTGAAAAGATGGAAAAATAGGAATGTCTTCTTTTCCCGATTTATTAGAAGGTGCATCAATTAGTAAAATACCTGTCAAGTATTCAATTTCACTATCAATAGCTTTAGCAATCGCATTCCCTTTATCATCCGAATCTCCCGTAGGTACAAATAAACTAAAATAGCGCACAGAATCTAACTCTACATTAAATTTATCATAATTAAAACTAAAATCCTTTCCTTGAAAGACACCATAAGCAGCAAATAGACGCCCGTCAAACTCCATATCTCGATTATTCTTTAGCAGCATGGCTCTACCGCTGGGTATAGCTCCGACTTTCTGTTTTTGACTCAATTCTATATTTTTCACTCCATTCATCACCATATCATTACTATTCAAGTCGATTATTGCATTAGCACGATTAGATTGAGAAATAATTTTCAGATAATCAAAATCCACTTTTTGCCGACTAGCATCTGCATAATGGAATACTTTATCCTTTACTTCAATCATCTCTAAATCCTTATCATAATTGATAAAGCCTTTCGAAACCATATCGTAAAGTAAAGATTCAATACTTTTTACATTAAATTTTGTATTCATTCTTTTTGCATAAGCACCTGCATTTAAAATATTAGATGCTTCCATATCTGCAAAAATTTTCAAAGTAGAAATAGGGTTTTGAGAACCAATACTTTGCATCCGACGATAAACATTCGGCGAAAAATATTTTAAAGATTCAAATGCAACTTGCTCATCTACACTTTTACCAACAGCTATTGCTTGTCCACCTACCGTAACGGAGTCTTGATCAATATGCCAGGTCAACTTATCAGAATCCATGTTTAATTGATGAAAAGAGGTAAAAAATGGATTTCTATCACTTCCTCTTTCTCCTCTAGTAAACGAAACAACTCGATTAACGATATCAAAACGTAAATTTACAGAAGGATGAACAATAGAATCCTCTCCAGAAAAAAGGCCAACTTCGACCCCAGCTCCAGTAATCAATTCTCCTTTTTTGATGGTAAAATTTTCAGATCTAGCTCTAAAAATCAGTTCTTCCTTCTCATTGTATAAAAGAATTTTTGCAGGAGCATCTTTACTTCCGCTACCCAAAACAGAAGTACCTTGTAAATTAAATTTCCCAATATATTTAATACCCGGGCCAAGATTGTCTATCTCTAATACATCTTTATCAGAATTAAATCTTGGAAAAGAATTAATTTGACCTGATGCTACTAATTTATCCTGAAAGGTGCCTTTTATAGAATCTGTTTGAAAAAAGGTTGGATAATGCAATACGGCATCATTAATCTGATAGGTTGTTTTTTTAATTTCAATCTCATAAGTCCCCAA
>CALFWI010000343.1 GCA_937928615.1 uncultured Saprospiraceae bacterium
TAGGAGGTGATTTATCCGTACCCCGATTAATAGAAGCCTATCAAAATGGTATTTTTCCTTGGTTCAATGACCAGGACCCTTTTATTTGGTGGTCGCCTGACCCACGGTTTGTCTTGTATCCCAAAGACCTGAAAGTCGCTAAAAGTATGCGGTCTTATTTTAATCAAAAGAAATTTCAAGTCACAGTTGATACCGCATTTGAAACCGTCATGCGCAATTGCCAACAAGCAAAACGAGAAGGTCAGGGTGGTGGTACTTGGATAACAGAAAGCATGATTGAAGGTTATGTTGATCTACATCATGCTGGTTATGCGCATTCCGTTGAAGTATGGAAGGGGGAAGATTTAGTAGGCGGCTTATACGGTGTCGCCTTAGGCAAAGTATTTTTTGGCGAATCTATGTTTTCTAAAGCAAGTAATGCTTCTAAATTTGGTTTTATTTCTTTGGTTCGACAGTTAACAGAACTTGGTTTTGACTTAATTGATTGCCAACAAAAAACAAAATATTTAGGTAGTTTGGGCGCTAAAGAAATCCCCCGAAAGGACTTTTTAAAACATCTTGAATTAAATAAACAGAAACCGAATCATAGAGGTAATTGGGGCGATTTGCTAAAATTTTAGCATTCCGTCTAAGAAACTACTTTCTTTTCCTATCCACTTCTATCAATCGAAAATAGTCCGTCATCGTAATCATAAAATTAGATTTGTCCTGATAATTCTCTAAAATAGGAATAAATTGTCCCTCTTTATTCTTAACCGTTATTGTTTGTCTTGCCTTCAATGCTGCATAAATTTTTGCAGCAAAATCATATTGTTTTCCTTTATTAAACACGTTAATTGCAACTATAGTACTACTCGTATCCTGTTCAATTTTTATGGTTAATGGGTTAAAAAATTGGCGAAAATCATTTTTCTCCAAAAATAAATAAGCTTCGTTATCTAACCAATTATCTACAATCATTGGATGTATAATCGGTCGGGCAACCGTTTGTGCTTTCTTTTTCAATTGATAAATATCAATTTCTGAATGAAGCTTTCTTGTTCGATAATAAGCGATGCTTCTAATATTATTAAAATAGAGGCGAGCGGGGTCGGTTGTTTTATATTTTGGCGTACCAGAAAAAGCCTTTGGTGTACTATTTTGTTCACAACCAAAACAAAACAGTACATATACAAACAAAAAAATATTTTTTTTCATTACATTAGTGTTTTGCTTTATGCTAAAATGAATATTACCCTTCCTACTTTACTCAAAAAACGATAAACTATTCATTTTTTTTAAAAAAATCTTATAAAAGGTGCTGCTAGGATTTAAGGTCCTGGAAGTATTGAATCTTCTAAAATTAAGTTTACTTCCTATAAATCATTTTCAGTTTAAAGCAGTTATTTTTCAGTCCAGTTAATAACAACAAAATGCGTGTCCTAAAGTTTTTAGTAGCGTTACTGCTAACCCTTGGTATTATACTCGCCTTGAATACTTCTATGGTTTATGACGGTAAACCCTTACCTGCCTTTGGTAAATTGATGAATCCTTTCAATGGGTTTTGGCAAAATGGAGAAGCACCTAATCCCATACCATTAGCGACTTTAACAGACTCCTTATTGCAAGCAGTAAACGTCGTTTACGATGACCGTAGAGTACCTCATATTTTTGCTAATAATGCAAGAGATGCCCATTGGGTACAAGGGTATATTACGGCTAAAGACCGTTTGTGGCAAATGGATTTTGTGACTCGATCCACTTCTGGTAGATTATCCGAAATATTAGGTAAAAAGTATGTAGACTATGATAAAAAGAAACGACGGAAAGGAATGGTCTTTGCTGCTCAAAACACCATTGAAGGCTGGAAAAAAGATACGACTCATTATGCCTTATTAGAAGCTTATACTGCTGGCGTGAATGCTTACATTACTTCCTTGAAAAGGAAAGATTACCCAGTAGAGTTTAAATTGTTGGACTATGAACCAGAACAATGGACGACTTTAAAAACCGCTTTATTTTCTAAAGCGATGGGCGAATCTTTAGCAGGCAGATATAGTGATTTAAAAGCGACAAATACCTTGGCTAAATTTGGGCCAAAAGCTTTTCGGTTTTTATACCCTGAATCTTTTCCTGATGACTTACCTATTGTCCCAAAAGAAATTGCGTATGACTTTGAAGTCATTACCCCCAATGAACAAATTGCAGCACCTAAACTAGAAAATCAACCTGCTGAAACGTTAAGCTATAATGAATTACCCATGCCAGATAATAATTTAGGTAGTAATAACTGGGCAGTTGCTAGAGGTAAAACAACGAATGGTAAGCCTATTTTAGCAGGTGACCCACACTTACAATTAACCTTGCCTTCTATCTGGTATGAAATACAAATCCATACCCCAGAATCAAATGCTTATGGGGTGTCTTTACCCGGTTTGCCTGGCGTTATTATTGGTTTTAATGAAAGTATTGCTTGGTCGCAAACAAATGTAGGACAAGACGTCGCTGACCTTTATACGATTACTTGGAAAGATTCGACTCGACAGGAATACCTTTTAGATAGTGCCTATGTCTCGGCTAAAAAAGTGGTAGAAAAATACACGATTCGAGATATGAATTTTCCTTTAGGTTTTGGCGAAAAAGAAATGATAGACACCGTTCGATATACGCATTGGGGGCCTGTAATTTATGAATCTGCTGATTTTTCTGAAAAAGATTTAGCTTTAAGATGGTTGGTACACGACGAACCAGAAGCGAATGAATTAGCCGTTTTCTCCGATTTGAATAAAGCGCAAAATTATGAGGAATATGCAGATGCAATAGCAGGTTATAATTCGCCCGCTCAAAATTTTGCTTTTGCTTCTAAAACAGGCGCAATTGGACTAAAAGTACAAGGGAAATTTCCCTTAAAAACGAAAGGGCAAGGTCGCTTTATTCAAGATGGGAGTTATACAAATAATGCATGGAAAGGCTTTATTCCAGAAGCACATAATCCTGAAGTTTACAATCCGCATTGGGGCTATGTTGCTTCGGCTAATCAAAAATCTACTGCGGCTAATTATCCTTATTATTACAATAGAGAAAGTTTTGAAGCTTATCGAGGTCGAATTTTGCAACGAGAATTGTTTAAGTCTAACGATATTACGATAGGGGATATGAAAGCTCTGCAAAATAATGGGTATAGTATGAAAGCAGAATTGGCCATGCCTATTTTTCTGTCGAGAATCAAACCAGAAACTTTAAACGATGGAGAAAAAGCAGTTTTAGAATTAATTACCAAATGGGATTATCATTATGACCGAGAGAAACTAGCACCGCTTTATTTTGAATTGTGGTTTGAAGAGTTTTATAAAATGACTTGGGATGAAATTAGTGAAGCAGATGAAGCGACTAAATTATTATACCCGACAGAATGGCGGACTTGTTTTATCTTAAGAGATGTC
>CALFWI010000344.1 GCA_937928615.1 uncultured Saprospiraceae bacterium
GGTCTTTGACAATTTTTGCACAAGTTCAATCCTTTCAGGATTGTGAGACTCGAATCTGCCAGCATTCTCCGCATTTCATACGGAGTTATTATAGTTTAATCACTTCGTGATTGATAGCAATGCAAAAATTGTCAAAAAACCTTTTATAATTTCTCCATACAGGTCAGGAGACCTGCGGATAGCGGTTTCTAGTCTGGAGGCTAGAAACATCGAAACTAGAAATTTCGAGCGTCGATATTCCTAGTCTCCAGACTAGGAATCCCTATCTAGTCGTCTCCTGACGACTCCTATTTTAAGAACTTATTATCCTTTTGGTAGAAGTTTCTCCAAATAAAAATGCACAAAACCTAGAACTAGATTTTGTGCATTTCCGAGCAATATTAAATCACTTTTCTTACTAAAAGAAGAAACGTCGTATATCTTGGTAATTCGCAAATAATACTAAGCCCATGACCAACGCAAAACCAGCAATCGTCGCATATTCCATAAATTTATCACTTGGCTTTCTACCGCTAATCACTTCATACAATAGAAACATCACATGACCACCATCTAAAGCAGGAATAGGTAATAAATTCATAAAACCTAGAATCAGTGATAATATAGCCGTCATTTTCCAGAATCGATACCAATTCCAAGAAGTATCGAACATGCCTGCAATAGACCCAAATCCACCTAAACTTTCAGAGGCTTTGATTTTGCCTTTAAAAATTTGACCGAAAGCTTTGATTTGGTCAGCTAGAAAGTCATAACCTTTCCAATAGCCTGCTGGCATCGCTTCTGCGAAAGTGTATTCTTGGGTTTTTGTATCAAAAAAGAAATTAGGTAATTCTACATAAGCACCAATAAGTCCTTTTGAATTTAGGACTAAATTTGTATTGATGGTATCTTTTCCATTTCTCAAGACAGATAAATCTATTTGCTTTCCTTTATTATTTTTCGCAATATCCATAAAATTATCTCGAAAAGGTGTGGGGATACCATTAGCGGAAATCAACCTATCCCCCTTTATTAATCCTGCTCTAGCAGCAGCCGAGGTATCTGGTACTTGATTCAAGACAAACGGTGTTCTAGGCATGAAAAGCTGTACCCCTTTATTTTCATGCCGAGATAAAATATCTACATATTTAGTGTCTATATTTAATGTTTTTTTACTGCCTCCTCTATCAATTGTTACTGTTTTTGCATCGTTGATAATAATTTCTCTTTTCAAATTATTACCGCCAAATCTTTCTACTGGATTTCCTCCAATTGAGACAATCTTATCTCCATTCATCAAGCCCATTTCCTTCGCTAAGGAATCTACATGAATCCCATAAGTCGCATTTTCATTAGGTAAATATTGCTCTCCCCAAGTCCATAAAACCATTCCAAAAAGCAGAAATCCTAAAATAAAATTCACCGTCACCCCACCTAACATAATAATCAAGCGCTGCCAAGCTGGTTTAGAGCGAAACTCCCAAGGTTGAGGCGGCAATTTCATTTGTTCTCTGTCCATACTCTCATCAATCATCCCTGATATTTTCACATAGCCGCCTAAAGGCAACCAACCAATTCCATATTCCGTATCTCCTCTTTTAATTTTGAATAATTCAAACCAAGGGTCAAAGAATAAATAAAATTTTTCTACTCTGGTATTGAACCATTTAGCTGGGAAAAAATGCCCCATTTCGTGTAGCACAATCAAAATAGACAAACTCAAAAAGAGTTGTCCTGCCATAACCACATAATCCATGTGTATCTTAATTTAAAATCTAAAATTTAAAATTTAAAAGGTCGTATTTGGTTACTAGAAATTGCACCCAAATCTTTTTTTCAAACTTAAAACAGTAAATTGGTCGTCAAATTTTGAATTAACTTTCAGCCATAAAACGATAGTTTTTATCCCTTTGTTTTGGCTTGCTTGCAAAAGTAGTATATTTTTGGTTCAATGTTTTAGTAAACTACCGTTGTCCGTACCCTATTGTCTATTTTTAACAGACAACTAATAACCGACAACTGCTTAATTGATAAAGATGATTTTATTTTATACTGATGATATTGACGGAAATATTGCTCGTTTGGATGTTGAACAAGCAAGGCATTGTGTGCAAGTTTTACGTAAAAAAGAAGGCGATGCCATTTCTTTTGTGGATGGAACAGGTGGTTTTTATGAAGGACTTATTCAAGAAACAGGCAAAAAAAAATGTGTTATTCAAATCCTTAAAACACACCATGCTTATCAGAAGCGACCTTTTAATTTACACATCGCTATTGCACCTACAAAAAATATCAATCGACTAGAATGGTTTTTAGAAAAAGCGACCGAAATTGGCATTGATGAAATTACTCCCATTATTTGTCATCATTCTGAACGTAGAAAAATTCGGACCGACCGCTTGCAAAAAATACTCATCGCAGCCATGAAGCAATCTTTAAAAACTTACTTGCCACAATTGAACGAACCGCTTCCCTTTAAACAATTTATTCAAATTCCTCGTACCAATTATTCTAAGTACATTGCTCAAGGTGCAGAAAATATGCCCCTAAAAGACAACTACCAAGCGCCAAACAACGTTTTGGTAGTAATCGGCCCAGAAGGCGACTTTTCTAAACAAGAATTAGCAGCCGCTTTTGCCAACGGTTTTCAAGGCGTCAATTTAGGTAATAGTCGATTGCGAACGGAAACAGCAGGCATTGTGGCTTGTCATACTTTGAATTTACTCAACACATGATGACAAGATGGTGCAGGATTAACAGGATTTGAAGTTAACTATCCTGTTAATCCTGAATAATCTTGTCATCCTGTAATAATATACGGATGAAAAATATACTTTTAACCTTATCGGTTTTATTTGTTCTTTTTGGTTTTACCGCCAACCACCAAAATAGTGCCGCCCTAAAAATGGGCTTATTAAAGTACAACGGTGGTGGAGATTGGTATTCCAATCCAACGGCTTTACCTAATTTAGCTACTTTTTGTAACGAAGAATTAGGAACTAATTTCAATAGAGATTATGGAACGGTAGAAGTAGGAAATGCTGCCTTATTTGATTATGCATTTTTGCATATGACAGGACATGGAAACGTTGTTTTCTCTGACTTTGAAGCAGAAAACCTGCGTAATTATTTAATTGCAGGTGGCTTTTTGCACATTGATGATAACTATGGAATGGACCCTTATGTGCGAACGGCGATGAAAAAAGTATTCCCAGAACAAGAATTTATTGAATTACCTTTTGAACACCCTATTTATCACCAAAAGTTTAATTTCAAAAATGGCTTGCCTAAAATTCATAAGCATGATGATAAACCTGCCCAAGGGTTTGGGATTTTGCATGAAGGTCGATTGGTCTGCTATTATTCTTATGAATCTGATTTAGGAGATGGTTGGGAAGATCAAGAAGTACATAAAGATACGCCAGAAGCAAGAAGAAATGCGTTACAGATGGGCGCTAATATTATACAATATGCTTTTGAGCAGTAAGACCAGTTACCAGTTATGGGTTGCCTGTTGTTTTATCGTAGAACTGGTAACTGGCAACCCGTAACTG
>CALFWI010000345.1 GCA_937928615.1 uncultured Saprospiraceae bacterium
CCATCATTTGTCATGTCTAACTCTTTCACGAATCAGGTTTTAGCACAATTAGAATTGTGGCAAAATACGGATAAGTATGAGAACAAGGTATACATGTTGCCTAAGCATTTAGATGAGAAAGTAGCAAGATTACACTTGGCGAAGATTGGTGTAGAGTTAGAAGAGTTATCAACGGACCAAGCAGAATATATTGGTGTAACAGTTGAAGGCCCATTCAAGCCAGAATACTACAGATATTAATCAATTGGCAGTAGGCAGTTTTCAGAACTACTACTGTTCGATATAAAGAATAATATTATTTAGCTTATGGTTAGTAGGCACAAGTTTGGTTCGTCCATTGCTTGTGCCTATTTTTTTTCTACTGTCTAGTACTATTATGGAGACTGTTTAGTTAACCCTGTTTGCACAAAATTTCAGGTTTAAAGATCAAGGGCTTACCTGCCTACTATTGCTGATGCTTATCCATTGCCTCCAACTTTTTTATCCGCTGTTCTAACTGCTTGACTATAAATTGATGTTCAATTTCCAAGACTTTCTGTCGGTCATTACGCTGATAAAAATCTTCATAAAATTTGGTGTAAATCATTTGGTACATTACAGCACTTTTAAAGGCTTTCTGTTTTCGAAAAATTTCCGCCATTATTTGATAGCCTCTAATTTCTGACAATCCGTCTTTCATTCGCTTAGCCGCAGCAATCCCCCTACTCGTCAATTTAATACTTTCACTATATCTTTCTAATTTATTATGGACATTACCAAGGTTGATTAAATTGACCTGTACACCGTTTACATCTCCAATCTCTTGAATAATCGTGTTGACTCGTTTTGCATACCGCAATGCTTTATTATATTCCGTTTTTCTTGAATAGACGACCCCTAAAAAAGCGAGACAAAAAACTAATGCAGGTTTATTCCGATATTTCTTAGCTAATTTTTCCGCAGCCAAAAAATGACTGATAGCTATTTCATCTTGATAAGATAATAATTGAGCAGTACCTAAGTAATTGAGTAATAATATTTGTTGACTGACGGTCAATAACGACTGATAGTTAGAAGCAACCGTATTTAGATTTTCTAAAGATTTAGGATAATGAAAAACTTGATAGTAAACGATACCAATATATAAGGTAGTACTTGCTAAAAAGCGTTCATGATTCACCCTTAAGCTTTGTTCTTTAGCAGTTAATAGATGAGTTATTGCTATAGCATTTTCTTTTAATGTAGCTGTTATTTGTCCTAATAAAAGATGTGCTTGAATAGCCTGTTCGGGCATAGCTTGGACTTCGCAAATTTGCAGTGCCCTTTCTGCATAATTCTTTGCTTGACTGAAATCCTTTTTATGGATAAAAATTTGGCTTTGCAACAAATAATTGACGACCAAAACCCAATAGTGAGATTCGTCCGTATGTTGAATCAACAATTCCAAGGATTGATTGGCTAACTTTAAAGCCTCCTCTACCAACCCATCAGTCAAAGCTAATTTCGTTAGCCCATTTAAAGCTTGTATTTCACCAATGTCATGCGCTTCTTTTTGGCTAATTTGCAAAATGTGTTGATAAACGGCTTTTGCTTTTAGCCTTTCTCCTAATTGCTGATGCATCTCCCCCATTAGTAAATGAAGTTGTAAAAATGCAATTGAATTTTTCAATTGGGGAAGAAGCCCTGCTAGTTCTACTAATTTGTGCTTTGCTAAGGTAGGAAAGGTGCTATTTTTAGAAAATCGTCCTTTGGTTAATAAAATGTCACACCATAAAATCGTTCCATAAAAGGAAAGGTCTGAGCCGCTATCTTGTTGTCTTTGCTTCAAAGATGCTTCAATAGCTGCTAATGCCTTATCTAAATCTAGTGACTGCAAGTACTGCTTTGCTCGCACTAATGCAGGATCATTTATTCTATTGTCTAGTGGTGGTGTACTCAATTGAGTATAGTTTTTCTCTTCTAAGCACTGTCTTTATTCGACAAAGCCTTCTAAATTTAATTTAATTGTTCTTGGTCTGCCATTTGTTACTACCGTAACTGTTGGTTTTTGTCGACCGACTTTATTTGTACTATCAAAAGTAACATCTATCGCTCCTTCCTTTCCTGGTTCAATTGGCAAAAAAGGATAACTGGGGAAAGTACATCCACAACTAACATCTACACTTTTAATCACCAAAGGCGCATTCCCTGTATTCTTAAATTTAAATTGATGATTCACTTTATCTCCCGTTTTAATGGATCCAAATTTATGCACCAATTCATCAAATTTAATTTTAGCACGCTTCTTTATTTTCTTTTTAACGACTTTCGGTTCCGCTTTTCTATCCGCAGTAGTTACTGTTTTCACAGCTACTTTCTTAGTCGTCGTTTCCGTTTTTTCAACAGGTTGCTTTTCAATTATCTCTTTTTTGGCTAAAACCGTACTATCCACAATCTTTACTATTTCTTTTACTGGCGCTACAGCTGTTTTAACCGTTTCTGCTACTACTGGTGGTTGGTTGATCCCCTTTTCAGTTGCTGGTGCTTCTTTACATTGTGAAAAGAACATTAAGCATCCAATATTTAAAAGAATAAAATAAAATAATCTTGACATTTGTATTCGATTTTTGCTGCAAAAATAGTTAAATGTTTGCTATTTCCTATTTGAATAGGAATTCCTAATACTAATTTGACGAAATTAAAAACAGAAAGACACATTATTGGGAGGTTGTATTCATTTAATTTTTACCTTCTCTGACAAACTCCCTAGTAAATTTGATGTCAATTTTTTTCTTTCCTTTCTGTTTAGAAAAAATTTAGAAGTAGAATTTGTTCCATCGGATTTATTAGAACATTATTTCTATAGTGTAAGTAGTTCGACAAAATAAACTGCTATTTTTACCACGGAGGGACAAAGTTCACGGAGAACACGGAGTTTTTTTGACGAGTGTAGATTAGTTCTTTTACCACATAGTCCAGAGAGTCCACCTAGTTTTTTGACGAGTACAGTTTGGTTTTGCCCTGTTTTAGTAAGAAGGATAAAGATGCTTAGGTAGTAGCCTTTTACTATTGGTTCTATAAAACTAGTTGTTAACTTATTTTTGTCTGATTACTTATAGCATTAAAAAAGGGGTATAAATAGTAAGCAAAAGAAAATTTTCAAAAATTTACTTTTATTCACTTTTTATACCCCCTTTCACAAGTTTCGTATTAGTTACCAAAGCAACTTAAATACTATCTTTTTGTATGCACATAAGATTCTATTCCTTTTCTTTTTAGTGTATTGACCAATTGCTTAGCTTCTGCAGCACTAGTAAATCGCTGAACAATTAAGGAAGCGTAGGCTTTTTTATTAAATTTACCAATTTCCGCATTCCCATATCCCATTTGTTTAAATTTCTTTAATTGGATTTGCGCATTAATTTCTTTTTTAAAAGTACCTGCTACAACCAAATATTTACCAGTTAAATTGGCATTATCATAAGCAGAAGGTCTAGTATTAGTATTACTATTGCTATTGCTATTGTTTTTTCCAGCTACTTGGCCTCCTCCTTCTGCTGCTCTTGTATCATTTAAATCTGCTAAGTCATCAATAGATGGCTCATCTGGCTCATAAGTTGTCGTATCCGAATCATTTGGAAAGTCGCCTTCCTCATCATACTCATCTTCTTCATCCAAGGTCGCTGTTCCACCGTCGCCTATCTTATTTAATGTTTCCGCTACAGAAGGTCTATCATGTTCCTGGCTGGAAACATCAGGCCAATTTTTTTTAAAGAAAATAATACCCAAAACAAAGACGGCGGCAATTAATAAGGCTATTAGCCAATCTGCTTTTCTCATAGTTTATTCTTTTAGTAAAAAGTATTTTAATTGTTAATGTGATGGTTTTCTAGTGCAATTTAATCATTAAAAAGAAATAATGCGCTAAAAATAATTAAAATCGATCATCAAAATTATTTTTTCTTTTAAGTTTTCGGTTGAACAAACCTTGTTTCAAAGAAAGAATTCAGTATTTTTAAACCATTAAATAGGTAAAGAAGTGTAATGAAATCTAGTATTTTACTAAATTTAAATACAAATAAAAAAGGGCGAATTAATAATAAAGAAAAAAATTATAATTTATAAAAAGCTACTGTTTAAGTAATTAAGTTAATAATTGGCATATTTCTTGTTATTGATTAGACAACATATCCTATTACTACTTTTCAAATTATAATCCCTACTTTACAACGCACATAGTACATCTTTTTTACGCCTAAAAAGAAAAACTTCATTATGCACTATGAAATTAAGGGATTCATTATTTTCCTTTTAACTTATTTTATACTTACGGCTTCCACTTGTGTGGAAAGAGTAGAACCTGGCTTAACGGCAGCAGATTTCACGAAGGAAAAACGTGAGATATTGGGTGATTTACTCAAGCAAACGATTGAAAACAATCCAGAAGAGTATGTTGTATTGAGTCGTCGGTCCAAACGAGATTCTGTTATTATTACTTATTTACAAACGCTCTACGATCAAGCAACACAAGAAATTCGACAGGATAGACAATCAACGCCTTCTAATCGTTGGCGTACAGAACGAACATGGGATGTCATTGTGTTACATGATGACAATCGCTATGCATTTTCTCTACCAGGTGGTCATTTTTACGTTTCTACAGGTTTTTTAAGTACTTTAAGTAAAGGTTATGAAATATATTACCTCATGGCTTTCGAAGCCACTAATATTTCTGGTCGATATTTAATTGATAACCTCATTTCCGAATATAATACCAGCACCTTATTAGACTTGATTGAAACAGAAGAAACGACCGCCAATCCATCTCTATTAAATATAGCTAAAACATTACGAGATGATTTAGCTTTTCAGGATGACATTATTAAAGAAATAGACCGAGAAACAGGCGCATTGATTTGTCAAACTTCGATTTTTGACCGATTTGGTATTCAACCTATTTTAGAAAAACTATCTACCCAAGAACAATATAGAGATACTAGACCTTCTTATGCAAACCGTATAGACTTCATTGCCGAATTAGGCATAGAAGGTTGCGGTACTATTAAGTCGACAGGTTTATACGAGCGAATGGTCCTAAAGAATTTACCTAAGTGAAGTGGGGTTCAAGTTGACTGAAAACCGCATATAAGTAAAATCCCACCCCTTACTAAAAATATGCAAACAACTTGATTCGATAAGATTACAATTTAACAAACACCCACGTTTAAAAGAGGGTTGAAATTAATTTTTCAGCCCTCTTTTCTTTGGTTCTTTGACAATTTTTGCATTGCTATCGATCACGAAGTGATTAAACTATAATAACTCCGTATGAAATGCGGAGAATGCTGGCAGATTCGAGTCTCACAATCCTGTAAGGATTGAACTTGTGCAAAAATTGTCAAAGACCCTTTTCTTTTAAGCACAGTAAACTGTAATTTTGTGCAAAAAATAGCATGCATAAAAAAGGAAAACTATATTTAATTCCTACTCCTTTAGGAGAAAACGGCGACCATGTATTACCACAATATGTCAAAGATATTATTCATCAACTGGAAATATTTATTGTTGAAAAAGCAAAAACAGCTCGACGATATATCAAAACAACGGAACATCCTAAAGCCATTAGTGAGTTAATCTTTTCTGAGCTCAATAAACGCATTGATTATAGCGAATGGAGGCAATACTTAAAACCAGCAGAAAATGGGAATGATATTGGTTTATTATCAGAAGCGGGTTGCCCTGGTGTAGCAGACCCAGGTGCAGAAATCGTAAAATTGGCACATGAAAAAGGAATAGAAGTAGTTCCATTAGTTGGTCCGTCTTCTATTTTATTAGCATTAATGGCTTCTGGCATGAATGGACAAAGTTTTGCTTTTCATGGGTATTTATCCCCTAAAAAAGAAATTGTGGGTAAAGATTTGAAAAAATTAGAGCAAGCTACCAAGCAAGGAAAACAAACCCAGCTTTTTATTGAAACCCCTTATCGCAATAAGCAATTAGTCGAACAGGCATTTAGGGTACTTTCTCCAACAACTAGGTTTTGTATTGCAATGGATTTAACTTTACCGAATGAATACGTTGTTACAAAAACGATTGCCGCATGGCGTAAAAGTAAATTGCCTGAGTTACACAAACGACCTGCTGTTTTTTTATTGATGTGAACGGGTTGCCAGTTGCCTGTTGCCAGTTAGGGATTTGTTAAAATAGTAACTTTTCAGGTTGGCTTTCGTCCAAAAAATAAGAACTTTATTCAAAAAATAAAAGAAATAAACTTTCTTAATCTTTCTTCGGTTAGTAAGGTACTTAGTAGGAGTAACCAATTAAAGGAAGTCATTTTTTCATCAAAAATTCCAAAAATGAGTGCAGTTGCCATTGCCAAAAAAAATTTAACTAAAAAAGGATTTTTAGATATAGACATCGACCCATCTTTAGATTTATTCGAGGAGATTGAAAAGTTGAAGAAAGAAAAAAATGCCATTATTCTAGCGCATTATTACCAAGATGCTGATATTCAAGATATAGCTGATTATATTGGCGATAGTTTAGGTTTGTCTCAAAAGGCAGCTTCTACCGATGCAGATATTATTGTTTTTGCAGGTGTTCATTTCATGGCAGAAACAGCAAAGATGTTATCTCCTAGTAAAAAAGTGATTTTACCTGATTTAAAAGCAGGTTGTTCTTTAGCAGATTCTTGCCCACCACATTTATTCAAGAAATTCAAAGAGAAATATCCTGACCATAAGGTAGTGAGCTATATTAACTGTACGGCAGAATTAAAAACGTTGACAGATGTTTGTTGTACTTCGACAAATGCCATGCATATTATTAATAGCTTTCCTGAAGACCAACCAATCATTTTTGCACCAGACATTAATTTAGGACGATACCTAAAAAAGCAAACAGGTCGAGAAAATATGGTTCTATGGAATGGTAGTTGTATGGTGCACGAGATTTTCTCGCATGAAAAAATCACTAAATTACAATTGCGTCACCCAGAAGCGAAATTTATTGCGCACCCAGAATGTGAAGAACATATTTTAGATATTGCTGATTATATAGGCTCTACGAGTGGGTTATTAAGATATACAAAAGAAAATCCTGCAAAAGAATTTATTGTAGCAACAGAATCAGGAATTTTACATCAAATGATAAAAGCTTCTCCGCATAAGACTTTTATTCCAGCACCACCTAATAATGCCTGTGCTTGTAATGATTGTCCACACATGAAGTTAAATACTTTGGAGAAATTATATATCAGTATGAAATATGAAACGCCAGAAATCACTTTACCAAAGAAGGTGATTGAGGATGGCGTGAAGAGTATTAATAGAATGTTAGAGATTTCTGCAAAAGCAGGATTGTAAGTATTAATTATTGATTATTTTTGTGCCTCATCCTTGATTTAAATTCAAAATGGCACAAAAAAAGATAAAATATAATTTAAAACGGTTGGTCGAACAAACTTCGGCTAGCCGTTTTATTTTTGGTCAAATAATAATTGCTTTTATTTTCGTCTTATTTTTTGGAGGAAGTGCTTGTGGAGAACCAGAAATTAAATTAGACCGAGCAGCAAGAAGAACCATTGATACTTTAGTTAATTATCAATTAGATTCTATCAGCCCTATTTTGGATAGTTTATGCAAAAGTACAAGAGGGGATTTTATTCAGCAGGCAGTAGATTCTATTGTCGAAGAACGAAAGAAAAAGGAAGAACGGCTTAGGTTGAATCAAAACGATGAATGATGAACGATGAATTCGTTATAATTGTAATACTTAGATTCCTATTGATTATTATGAGGTTATTTATTTAATATCGACTGTCAGGAAAATCATTGACATCAAATTATTAGACGTGCATTATTCATTATTATCATTTCAAGATAACTCATATATTTCCATTTTCAAACAATTCATCATTCATTGTTAAAAATTTTTAAGCCTTCTTTAACATCTTTTCTAACACTTGATTCGTCTTAAAAACAGTTTATAATATGTATGTATTATTAATCTCCATAGTAATCGGCTTATTTATTGCCATGTTGTTTTTGAATATTTACTTTCGAGTAAAAGTGATGAAGAGTTATAAAGTATTAATTCAAAATCGAGTAGAATTTGGTGCGGCACATATTTTTAATGACGAAAAAATGGCCGCTGAAATTTACCCTCGATATCCACAACAAGTAAAGAATATTAAAACTTTTGTCAATCATATTCGCTACTCTATCAAAATGGCAACCGTCTTAACAACTTTAATTACTGCTTTTGGCGCAATTTTGATGTGGTATCGGCATGAATAAAAAGAAGTCAGATTATAAACAAGTGTAAAATCTGACTTCTGACAGAAAAATTTATTTTTCTCCCGATAGCTATCCGGAGACTTCTGACCTCTCAAAAATTAAACCTATAAAAAATTAAATCCATGAAAAAGGTATTATTCTTTAGTTTTTTGACCATTTTCTTTACGAGTTGTTTTGAAATCGTAGAAGAAGTCAAGATGAAAGCAGATGGTTCTGGCAAGATGATTGTCACCGTCAATATGAGTGAAAGCAAAGAAGATTTAAAGGGATATATGGATTCTGGGGAGATTGGAGAGATGAAATTACCTGACCAAAAAGAGTTAAATAGTTATTTAAGTAGAATTGAAAATACCCTTGAATCTGTGAATGGCATGTCTAATGCATCAGCAGAGGCGGACTTTAATGAATTTATCTTTACTTTTGCAGCAGATTTTACCAGCGTCAAATCTATGAACGTGGCGGTTAACAAATTAACCAAAGAATTATCTAGGGGCATGATTTCTATTGATAACAAATATGAATACGCCAACGGAAAATTCACACGCTCTTTTGGCAGCATGCTAAGTGCCGCAGATTACGAAAAATTGCCTATGATGCAACGCTTCGTTTTAGAATCTGCTCGCATGGTTAGTATTTATACTTTTAGCAAGTCTGTGAAAAAAATGAGTAACGATAATGCAGAATTGTCTGCTGGCGATAAAGTCGTAAAATTCAAAAGCACCCTTGGCGATATTGCCAAAGGAACTAAATCGGTACAGAATACGATTAGTTTCTAAGTATAAGAATTAAAGGAATGAAGGATTTAAGGAACGCTAAAACATCCTCCATTCTTACCAGCATCTACTGGTTTAGTTCAAGTACTTCATTTAAATAACTAGACCACTTTAAACAAGTAAAACACGATGGGCTTATTAATATTTTTCTTCGTTCTTTCAATTCTATTCTCTTTTTTATGTTCGATTTGGGAAGCAGTGTTATTAAGTATTACGCCTTCTTTTATTAACCGAAAAATACAAGACGGAAGTGAAATCGGAAAAGATTTAGCCGTATTTAAAGAAGATATAGACCGTCCACTCTCTGCAATTTTGACATTAAATACAATTGCCCATACTGTTGGTGCAATTGGTGTTGGTGCGCAAGCAGCTGTAGTATTTGAAGACACACCTTATATTTTAGGCATTCCTTCAGAATCTGTTGTAGCAGCAGTAATGACTTTATTTATTTTGATTCTCTCTGAAATTATCCCTAAAACAATTGGGGCGAACATGTGGGAATCCTTAGCTGGTTTCACGGTAAAATCTTTAAAATTTTTATTATTCGTCTTAACACCTTTCGTTTTCGTTAGTCAGTTAATTACTAAAAATTTAAAGAAGGATAAAAATAAAAGTGTATTCAGCAAAGCAGATTTGGCAGCGATGACGCATGCAGGAGAAGAAAGTGGCGTGTTGGCACAAAGTGAATCTACGATTATTAAAAATCTATTACGCTTCGAAGAAGTTTCTGTCAGAGACATTATGACACCAAGAACAGTAATGGTCAAGGTTGATGAAACGACTACCTTAATGGATTTTTATAAAAACAACCAACCTTTACGTTTCTCTAGAATTCCTATTTTTCAAGAATCTGATGACCATATTACTGGCGTTGTCTTAAAAGACGAAGTGCTACAACATTTAGTGGAAGACCGAGATGATGTACAATTAAAAGAATTAAAAAGAGAGATTCCAGCGGTTAGAGATGATAAGCCACTACCTCAATTATTCGAGGTAATGACTACGCAAAGAGCGCAAATTGCGATTGTGGTAGATAGTTACGGTTCTTTAGTTGGATTGGTGACTATGGAAGATGTCTTAGAAACTTTATTAGGCTTAGAAATAGTTGATGAATCTGATGGTGAAGCGGATTTACAAAAATTGGCTCGCCAGAAATGGGAAGGCCGGGCTAAGAAATTAGGTTTGATTGAATAATATTTAGGCATCGGGTTTCAGATTCTAGTAAAACATTGAATCTGAAACCCAATATCTAAAATCCCTATTTAGCGATTCTTTTATACTTCTTCATTATTTTAATAGTCTTTTTTATAGGCAATGCTTCTATTTGCTGATTATTTCCCTTCATACTTTCTGCCGCAAATAAGGAATTAATAATAGCTTCTTCCGTTGCTTCAATTACTCCCATAAATAAAGGAGACATTTCACTATTTCTCAAAATCTTACCCGAACGAAAAGCAGAATTAGATTGATACGGAATCCGTAGTCCTTCAGCCGTAGAAAAAGCAATCACATAATCACCACTACCGTTAGAAGCTATGCCACCAGTTTTTGCTAATCCCAACATGGCTCTTTTAGCTAATCGTTTTAAATTTCCTGATAATAACGGATTGCATTGGTCGTCAAAAACCATTTCTAGAAGAGGCAATGATCAAATTTTCAAGCCAACTCTTAGAATAACAAAATCCGTTTAATCTTGCCGCAGGACTTACTAATTCAGGATAGTGTTTAGTAACAGCAGGACAAGAAGGTGTAAAATTAAACAAATGCTAAATCTTCCCACCATAGGGGAATGCTCACTCCATTAACAATTCATTCAAATCAATCCGCATCCCTTGTTTTCTCCGTCTATTACAATACAAAAGCTACACTCTATTTTCATCTGCCGCTACTTTTCTTAGACTTTGAGCCATCGCTACCGTAATCTTTTTACAGATAATTCTCTTTTCTGTCGATATTTTACCGATTTTAATGTCTATTTTTTTACTGCGATGACAGTAAAAAGCTCTTGACTAGGACTCATTTTGATAAATTTATATTAAATTACTGCTAAGGCGGTAATTACGCCTTGATTATTTTCATTTTTACTATAATTCTTTTATTTTTACTGTCAAAGCAGTAAAATGAATATGATTGAAATAGGAAAGGCCATCAAATACCATCGTAAAATAAGTGGTTTATCTAGAGTCGAATGTGCCCAATTAGCAGGAATTGGCAAAACCGCCATTTATGACATTGAACATGGTAAAAATACTATTCAATTTAAAACCTTGTTTAAATTATTAGCGGTTTTGAATATTCGGATTGAACTAGAAAGTCCATTAATGAAAAAATATACGAATGAGAAAAGCTAGTATTTATATGCAAGATACCTTAGCAGGTTTTCTTACTGAATCTGTGGATAAAACAACTTATACCTTTGAATATGTGGATAATTATAAAGGATTGCCCGTTTCTTTAACGATGCCTATTGAGCAAAAATCCTTTTCTTATAATAGTTTCCCTCCTTTTTTTGATGGTGTTTTGCCAGAAGGCATTATGTTGGAGGGGTTACTCCGTCAATTGAAAATTGACAAAAGAGATTATTTTGCTCAATTATTAGCAGTAGGAGAAGATTTAGTAGGCGCTGTTACCGTAAAACCTATCGCACATGAATAGATGCCCTATCTCTTACGAACTTTGTGGTGAAAATCAATATGCTGCTTCTGGATTGAAAATGCTCAGTAAGTCGCTACAGAAATTAGCGCCATTACCTTTTTCCGCCCAAGAACAGCGAAGGGAAGCTGCGGTTAGGATGAAACGCATGTCCATACAAGGCGTCCAGCCAAAGCTAAGTGCTAATTTAGATACTAGAAATTCAATATTTGCAATAGTCAATCAAAAAGGGAAGTATATCGTCAAGCCACAAAGTGATATTTATCAACAAGTACCGGAAAATGAAGATGTAAGTATGAGAATGGCTAAAGTTGTTGGTATTGAAGTTCCGCTTCATGGTATGGTCTATAGCAAGGATGGTAGCCTCAGTTATTTTATCAAACGATTTGATAGAGTTGGAAGAAATAAAAAACTACCCGTAGAAGA
>CALFWI010000346.1 GCA_937928615.1 uncultured Saprospiraceae bacterium
GTTGCGGATAATGATTATGAAGCAGCGAATGCAGGGATTTCGTTTCTTGCGTCGTCGGGAATTTTGACAGAAACGATTAAAATTCCTGTTATCTCAGACTTAAAAGTAGAACCAGATGAAATAGTAAAGGTAAGCTTATCACGTATTCTGGACCTTAACGGAACAGCTTCTTTTAGTGATAGTTTGGGATTGGGAAGAATTGTGAATAATGATATGCCTACGACGGTTTCTATTGGGGATGCTTCTATCACCGAAAGAAATACTCCTTCCGATCAAGATACCCTCAAATTTGTGGTAACTAGAAGTAATGACGCAACTGGTTTTATCGTATGGTATAATACGATTGATAGTACGGCTTTAGTTGCGGATAATGATTATGAAGCGGTAGAAGGTGGTATTGCATTTGAACTTGCTTCTGGAATTATGACAGATACGATTAAAGTACCGATTGTGGCTGATTTTAAAACAGAGTTGGACGAAATAGTTAAGGTGAATTTATCAAATATTTTAGATTTAAATGGTACCGCTTCTTTCGTAGATAGCATAGGGCTAGGAACGATTATGAATAATGACACTTCCTATCTTTCCATAAGGGATACTTTTATTAATGAAGGAGATGCTAATATAGATTCACTGTGTTTTGTATTAGATTTAACAGGGGAATTGGACACGCTTTTTCAATATGATTACCGTACAGAAGACAGCACGGCAACCATGTTGAGTGGGGATTATATGACAGGAAGTGGTTCTGGAATTGGGACTGGAAGTGGAAGTGGTATTGGTTCTGGAAGTGGTTCTGGAATCGGCACAACGCCGCTTTTTTTTGGTGGAGTAGATACGATTAAAATAGCCATTAATGATGATGGACAAGTAGAAAAGGATGAATTTTTTAAAATATTATTCTCCAATCTGCAAGCTTATGGCCGTGCGCTTTTCTTTCAAAATAATGATAATGAGGCGGTAGGGACTATTATGAATGGAGCAATGGGAATGATGGGGGCTGATGTTGCACAAGTTTGGATTAGAGATACTGCAATCATAGAAGGAGATAATGGTAGCGATACCTTGAGATTTGTAGTTATGGTAGATAACCCTGTTGATTCACTAGGGATTGTTTATATGACCATGGATAGTACGGCTTCTACTACAACCGATACGGATTATGTAGCGGTTGTCTTAGATACTATTTACATGCATAATTTGATGACTGATACGATAAAAGTAGCGGTCAACGGAGAAAATAAAGTGGAATTAGCGGAGTTTTTTAAGGTGGAATTATTAGATATTTTACCTGGCGACCGACCCGTTAGTTTTGCTGATAGTATTGCTATTGGTACCATCATGAATGATGATACTGCAAAAATTGCCATTCAAGATGCTGTTATAGTGAAAGGAAATGGAGGTACTAATACACTTAAATTTGTGCTTACTACTAATCAATTAGTAGATTCTTTAGGCATTGTTTATACGACAATGGATAGTACAGCGGTAGCAGGAAGTGATTATTTGAGTCAATCTGACACTATTTATTTGAATAATAACTTAGTAGATACCATCAGAATTACCGTTATTGATGATAATTTAGTAGAACTGGATGAATATTTAAAAGTTGTTTTAACCGAATTATTACCTGGCAATCGAGCGGTTTGTTTTATGGATTCCGTAGCAGTTGGTACGATAACCAATAACGATACGGCTAAAATTACATTAGCGGATGCTACGATTATTGAAGGAAATACTGGAACAGATAGCTTAAAGTTTGCAATTAATAGTAATAGACCAGTTGACTCATTAGGAATTATCTATGCTACTATTGATAGTACCGCTATGATTTCAGATAACGATTATGTCGCTGTCATAGTGGATACGATTTACGTTAACGGCTTAACGGATACAATTAAAATTGCGGTCAATGGGGATACAAAAGTGGAAAAAGATGAGTATCTAAAATTAAATTTAACGGCTATCTTACCGGGCAATCGAGCTGTTTGTTTTACAGATTCTACCGCAATAGGAACCATAGAAAATAATGATACTGCCAAAGTTGAATTAGTGGATGCGACAATTGTTGAAGGAGATGCTGGAACGGATAGTTTGAAGTTTGCCATTAATGTTACTAAAGTGGTGGATTCATTGGGAATTATTTATTCGACCCTTGATAGTACTGCGACCAATATGGATAATGATTATCTGGCTGCAATAGCGGATACGATTTATATTAGCGGCTTAACAGATACAATTAAAATTGCGGTTAATGGAGATACAAAGGTAGAATTAGACCAGTATTTAAAATTAACTTTAACGACAATTTTACCAGGTAACCGAGCGGTTTGTTTTACAGATTCTACTGCAATTGGTACAATAACTAATAATGATACGGCTTATGTAGCTGTTAGAGATACGATGATGCTCGAAGGAGATAGTGGTGTAGATTCTCTATGCTTTGTGGTTGAGGTATCTACAGCAGTTGATACGACTTTTGGGTATGATTATGGAACGATGGATAGTACGGCTACTTTAGCTGATGGAGATTATATAACAGAAGCTGGGCATCTTGATTTTAGTAATTTAACCGATACGATTTGTATTGTTTATAATGGAGATACTCAAATAGAACTAGATGAACTCATTCAGTTGAATTTATCTACTATTCAAGCTGGTGGGCGACCTGTTTTCTTTACGGATAGTCTTGGCTTGGGGACGATTGTTAATGATGATACGGCTAGTATTGCTATTCAAGATGCTTTCTTGGTAGAAGGAAATATTGGCGTTGATAGTTTGAAGTTTGTCGTTACTATAGATAAATTAGTCGATAGCTTAAAAGTTGTTTTTACTGCTTTTGATAGTACTGCTTTCGTGGCAGATAATGATTATGCTATGCGAACCGATACGCTTTGTATGACGGGATTAACCGATACGATAAAGATTGCAGTGCAAGGAGATAGAAAGGTAGAATTAAATGAATTTATCAAAGTATCTTTAACGGAAATTATACCCAATAATCGTACAGTTGTCTTTGCTGATAACGAAGGAATTGGTACGATTATGAATGATGATACGGCTAGCATTACCATTCGAGATACGATGGTAGTAGAGCGAGATGGATGGGATAGTCACTTAAAATTTGTCGTCGCTTCTGATTTAGAAATAGATACGATGGGCTTCGTCTACATGACTTTTGATAGTACGGGTACTTTAGCTGATGACGATTATGTGATGGTTAGCGATACTTTATGGACAAGCGGATTTGGAGATACGATTAGTGTAACTATAAATGGAGATAGGATAGTAGAAAATGATGAATTTATTAAACTAGCCTTAAAAGAAATCTTGCCAGGAGATAGAGCGATTTCTTTTGCGGATAGTTTGGCAATTGGGACTATCATAAATAATGATACTGCTTTTGTTACGATTCGAGATACCATGATGGTAGAAGGAAATACTGGAGTGAGTTCACTATGTTTTATTGCTAGTTTATCCAACCCTGTAGATACTGCCTTTGGATACAGTTATGCTACGATGGATAGTACAGGAACGACTGCGGATAATGATTATGTAGCTGTTTTAAATACAGGTAATTTTACGGAAGTAACCGATACTTTATGTGTCACGATTAATGGAGATAACAAAGTAGAATTAGATAATTATTTTAAATTGATGCTCTCTAATATTGACGCAGGGACTCGACCTGTTTTCTTTATGGATAGTTTGGCTGTTGGAACAATTGTCAATGATGACATAGCTCGATTAACGATTAATGATGTGGTATTAGATGAAGGTGATGTTGGAACAGTTGATTATACTTTTACCGTTACTTTAGATAACCAATTGGATAGCGCTTTAACAGTTGATTTTGCGACTTGTGACAGTACTGCGACCATTGCTAATAATGATTACATTGCGACTGTAGGTCGATTAAACTTTGTAGGAACTGCGAATGAAACAGCAACGATTACGGTTACTGCATTGAGTGATGGAAATGTAGAAGTTGATGAGCTACTAAAAGTTAAATTAAGCAATATTATTGCAGGTGGTTTAAATGTCATTTTTGGAGATTCCATAGGACTTGGGAGTATTCAAAACGATGACTTTGACCCTACCATTATAGATCCTTGTAATTGCTTAGCGAACGAAACGAGTGCAGGTGCTGGTGATGGACAATTTTCGGAAACGGTCGAAGTTACCTCACAGACGGGAGAAACTTGGTACATTAGCGCTGTTAGTGGATTGTATCGAGCGCCAACGGGTGTTTTTCCACCAGCGAAAGGAGGGACTAATTATTCCCTATCTACTTTTACTACAGGCGCAAGTGGACAAAAATTAACTGCTATTGATTTAGGAAATGGTTTGAGCCATTATCGTTTAAATGGTCTTCATGTTGATGAAATAGGTTACGAAATTACGATAACAAATGGAGTGGATGTATTAACTATCGGTAATAATTGTTCTTATGAGCGTGCTTGTGGTGGCGCTCAAAAAGCAACAATCCCTTTCTTTACGGGAGTAGATGGTAGAATGACCATTCAAAATTGCTCCGCAGATAATCGTTTTGTTAGTGATGGTAAACATCTTCCTTCGGATGAAGCAGTTCGTTATAATGAAATGACGATTTGCCCAAATCTTATGGGGCAACTATTAACGGTTTCTTTTCAAGATTTTGACTTAGCGGTTGGAGATTCCTTAGCGATTTATGATGGAATGGATACCACAGCAACTTTCATTTCGAAAGGTAGTGGGAACAGTATTTCTATGATAAATGGTGGTTGGGTAACTTCTAATTGTGACCCCAATATTAACCCTAGTGGCTGCCTGACTTTTGTATTCACTACTAATGGAGACAATAATAAAGGCTCAGGTTGGGACGCAAAAGTAACTTGTGAGTTGGAAGGAATCACTACTTTAAATCGAGTAGATGATGTCTTTGCTTCTGTCGAATGTGATAGTTTAAAGACGCCCGTTAATTTAAGAACACCGACTATTAACCGTAGCAATACTAATTGTCTATTGGCTAATGATGATATCATCGTTACTTATTGTGATGTGAGAGATACCTTATCGGCAGGCTTATTAACTTACCCCGTTTTTCCATTTGGTACTTTTGATGTAACCTATAAATTATTGGCGGATACCACTATTACTACTTCTAATAGAATACATGTATCCTTACCATCTTTGGTTTGTAATGATACCATAATATCTACCATAGGACAGGGTTGTGTGACAAGACTCCGACCAGATGATTTGGTGGAACGGACTTGTGATACAGCAGGACTCAATGTAAATCAATTTTATAGCATTAGTGTCAAAACAGATACAGGCGTGGTAGTTGGTACCTTTCCTAACTATCCAATATTAGACGCAAGTAGAGCTGGTAATATCACTTGTAATACGTATTACGAAGTAACTGTTTTCAGAACTTTACAATCTATGATTAATGGTTGTAGCCAAAGTATTATTGATTCTTGTACGAGTGTCGTGAAATTAGTCGATGGGATTAAACCTGTGTTTGTAGAAGTCGAAACGGATACCATTTTTGGTTGTTATGATATGAATTTGACGCAAAGTATGTTAACGGAACCTGTAGTGATTGATAATTGTGAAATTGATAGATTAGTAGCAGATATTCCAGCTAATTTGAGCGGTGGTTGTGAAGTTGGACAAACAGTTACAGTCACTTGGACCGCTTATGATTTATGTGGAAATGCTAGTACAGCGACTCAAAATATTAGAATTCAACGACCAACTAGTTTGATTATTCCGAAGGATACGACGTTAAATTGTGGTGCTGCCACTAATCCTGAATTGACTGGCTGGCCAAGAATTGATTCAAATGGAGATGGAATTGGGAACCAAATAATTACCCCTGATAATCCTTATTGTAATTTTGAATTAGTCTACGAGGACCAAACGATTCCTGGTACTTGTGGAGCAAGCTCAAATATTTTAAGAATCTTTACTTTATTTGATGATTGTGAAAATGTAAGTGAAGCTATTTACAGAGATACGCAATACGTCGTATTACGAGATACCATAGCCCCTTTAGTCAATTGCCCTACTATTGGAACAAAAGGTAGTTCAGCAAATCCTTATGTTTTCCGCACCACTTATAATGCTTGTACTGGATTACCTGGTGACATTGCTACACCGACTGGTACAGACGATTGTGATACGGAATTAACGGCTATTCAAATAGGTATTTATAATACAGTAACTAATGCTAGAGTTGGCACTAGCCTACCTTTCTTAAGTCCTTTGGAAGTTGGTGCTTATCGAGTTGAATACATCTTAAGGGATGATTGTGGAAATACTTCTGAAGTTTGTAATGTTTATTTCAATATTGCGGATCAAACGCTACCAACGGCTATTTGTTCAGACGAATTAATCGTGAGTTTAGCATATGGTAGTTTAGTGATTACGGCAGAAGATATTAGTGATGGTTCTTTTGATGCTTGTGGTATTGATACTTTATTGATTAGAAGAACGCTTTGTGGGAGCGCTACAGAATATGCATCAGCTATTAACCCTTATGTAGCAGGGAAATTTGGAACTGATTTTGACGCCAACGCTTGGTCTTCTTCCATAGAGATTGGTTGTTGCGATATGAATACGGCAATTAAAGTTCAATTATTAATTTTTGATAAAGGGGGCAATCATAATAGATGTTGGTTAACCATTTCGCCAGAAAATCAACCACAGGCTGTTTGTCGAGATTTGCCTGATGCGATGGGAACTTGTGAAGATTTTGAAATGAATTATTTAGGAGAAAGTACAGACTTAAATAATAATAAAGCCTTCGATGACGAAGAGTGGCAACCGATTCAAGAAAATTTATTAGACGATATCAATCGTCAATTTGGTAGTCCTGCTTGTGATGCGACTAGTACCGTTTGTTTAAATAGTAGTATTGAACAAGAATATCAATTGTTGAAAGAATCTTGTGGGGCACAAACGATGAGAAGAAGGTTTAGAACGAGGAATTTTGATGCCACGCCATATCCTTGGTATTATCAAAATATTACGATTAATTATCGGCCTGGTTGGTCCTTTACTTTTCCTGCCGATACAACGCTACAATGTGGTACAACGGATGTAGGAAATATTCCAGAAATGTTATTAGATATAGATAGAGGAACTTGTGACCAAATTGGTTGGGAAGTTAAAGACCAAATTTTTGAAACGGAAGACGGTTCTTGTTTCAAAGTATTGAGAGAATGGTTGGTCATTAATGCATGTCAACATGCCAATGTTCAAACTCCTTTTCAATTACCAAGAGACCAGTTTGCTGGTAAAGTAACGGCTAATTCTAAACGAACCTTTAGTTCTGATGATGTCATTTTCAATACTGCTTTGAATACACAAGGTTACTTTACCTACACGCAAGTCATTATCGTAATGGATAATGAAGCGCCGATTATTACCATCGCAGATGTAGATACTTGTATTATGGGCGTAGACGATGTAGCACCATTAAATGAAGCGGATGTTACGCCAGGTGCAGCTCCTTATGAATGTGATACGTTGCGATTATTTTCTGCTACAGGTATGGATTGTACGAATAGCAATCAATTAGATTTTAGTTATGAAGTATTTAATGGGACAACTAGAATAAGTAATGGAACGGGTAGTTCTTTTTATCAAGTAGTTACACCCAATGAGACTTATACTATTCGATTTACCGCTGCTGATAATTGTGGAAATATAGGAACTGAGGAAAGAATCTTTACTTTTAGTGATTGCCGAAGCCCTACTGCGCTTTGTAGAAGCATCGCCTTAAATTTTAATAATGGCGGAAATGTTATCATTAATGCAGCAGATATCAATGCTAATAGTTATGATAATTGTACTAGTACTAGCAATTTAGATTTAAGAATTTGGCACCCTATTTTGAATGTAGGCGCACCGATTAACTTAACAGAAGTATTGGCATTACCCACTTCGATTACCTTGGATTGTTCATATCCAGTAAATTCTACGGCTAATTTGTATGTCATAGACGAGGCACAACTTTATAGCTTATGTGCAGCGAATATTATTATTAATGATGGGATTGATGCTTGTGGATTATCTAGACCTATGATTACAGGGAGTATCCAAACGATTACAGGAGATATGGTGGATCAAGTGGCGATAGAATTGACTGGAGATGGAGATATGCCAACTATGGTAACAACGGATGATAGTGGTACATTTAGTTACGATGTACAAAAAGGAGCAAATTATACGGTCAAACCAAGTAAGGATTTAAACCCATTAAATGGCGTCTCTACTTTTGACTTGGTTTTGATTCAAAAGCATATTCTAGGATTAGATCGCTTTGAGTCTCCTTATCACTACATTGCAGCGGACATTAACCAATCTAAAACGGTTACGGCTTATGATATGGTCGTACTACGTCAATTGATTTTAAATATTGTAACAGATTTTCCGAATAATGAAAGTTGGAAATTTGTCAATATGGCTTATCCAATGGACGCACCCAATCCACTGTTGGACGGATACGAAGAGCAGCATGAAATAACGAATATGGATGCAAATGTAGCCTTAGAATTTATGGCGGTAAAAATTGGAGATGTCAATGATAATGCACAACCAAATGCACTAGTAGCAGCTGAAGATAGAAACTTTAATGGTTACTTAGATTTTAAGGTGAAGGACCAAACAGTAGTAGCTGGACAATCTTATGTCGTTGATTTTAAAGTAGATAATTTGGAGAAAGTTGAAGGCTATCAATTTACTTTAGCATTCGATGGCTTGACCTTTGAAAATTGGGAAGGTGGATTGATTGCGGAAAATTACTTCGGTTATACTTTAGCTAAAAGAGGATTTATTACCACCAGTTGGAATCAGTCGAGCACCGCACCAATAGTTAATAATGAAGCTGTCTTTAAACTGAGGTTTACGGCGAATGAAGCTGGTTTGTTAAGTGAAATGTTGACCATTAATTCTGATTTTACAGAAGCAGAAGGATATGATTCCACTAATGAATTATTAGCTGTTCAATTAGTTTTTGAAAAGGAGATAATTGGTAACCAAGTATTGACGTTGCAACAGAATCGACCAAATCCATTTAAAGAGGAAACAACAGTTACTTTTTATTTACCAACAGCTTCTACTGCAATTTTAACGATTATGGATGTGCATGGAAAAGTGATAAAAACCATTCAAGGAGATTATGGGAGTGGGGAACATAGCATTGTTTTAAATCGTCAAGATATGAAAGGAAGTGGGTTGTTTTATTATCAATTAACTGCTGCCGCTGGAAAAATAACGAAAACAATGTTGGTGCTAGATTAGATAATATCTTCTAGCAACAACTTAAAGCAATCAATTCCTATTTAACTTACTTACACAAAAGTTTCCCGAATTTTCCTAACGAAGATTCGGGGTTTCTTTTTAGTACAGCCAACCATTGTATTTGAAATTTGAAGGTTTTAATTTTGTCATTTTTAGCATTCAGCTAAAAGAAACGCTTTTTTCTAAACTTTTTAATAAAAAAAAAGGTATTAATTATAGACAACTTCATACAAAATTGAATTTGTGTAAAGTTGTTGATTTAAGGGGAGCGGTTATATTGTCCTTTTCCCTATTATATAAAACTAGACTAAACTTATTATTATGGCTATAATGATTACTGACGAGTGTATCAACTGCGGCGCTTGTGAACCAGAATGCCCAAACAATGCAATTTATGAAGGTGGAGTAGAGTGGGCTATCTCTGACGGTACCTCTGTTTCTGGAGACTACGACTTAGAAACAGGAGCTTCAGTAGATGCAGATGCTCAAAATGAACCTGTTGAGGAAGACTTCTATTATATCACTCCAGATAAATGTACTGAATGTAAGGGGTTTCATGAAGAACCTCAGTGTGCAGCGGTTTGTCCAGTAGACTGTTGTGTGGATGATCCTGAACGAAGAGAGACAGATGAAGTTTTATTGGCAAGAAAAGCAAGATTACATTTGTGAAATAATTAGATAAAAAGGAGCATAAAGTGCTGATTTAGTGCTTTATGCCCTTCTTTTAAAAAAATATAAAAAAATAAATTGCTTTAGACTTGACTTATTGGTGATTAAAGTTTTATATTTGCACTCGATTTTAAAGAAAATCTTTGAATAATAAGCGAAAGTAGCTCAGCTGGTAGAGCACGACCTTGCCAAGGTCGGGGTCGCGGGTTCGAATCCCGTCTTTCGCTCAAAGCCTTCACAAGGAAGGCTTTTTTTGTGTCGATTTAATGTACACACTACCTGCCCGGGTGGTGGAATTGGTAGACACGCAGGACTTAAAAGGAAATGTTTTCCATTTCAAATTTGAGTGCCCTTGGAGAAATCCTTGGAGTAGAACTTCTCAAATTCGGGGAAGCCTTCGCTGATTCATTTAGCATGGTAATCCCGAGCTAAGCCTTTCAAGAAATTGAT
>CALFWI010000347.1 GCA_937928615.1 uncultured Saprospiraceae bacterium
TGGATAATCAAAAAAGCGTTTTTGAGATAGGTTCTATCTCAAAAGTATTTACATCTACTCTACTTGCCAATTTTGTGATAGCTGAAAAAATTAAACTAACGGATAACATCAATGATTATTTAAAAACACCTTTTAAAAAGGATACCCAAATCTCCTTTATTAATTTAGCTAATCATACTTCTGGATTGCCTCGTTTACCTTCAAATTTGGATTTAACAACAATAAATCCTGAAAATCCATATAAAGCATATAAGAAAAAAGAACTAGCGGAATATTTAACTACACATCTTGAATTGTCCAATAAGGGAGCCTATCAATATTCCAATTTAGGAGCAGGATTGATTGGTTATACCTTAAGTGAAATGGAAAACACCACTTATGAAAAGTTGTTACAGGATAAAATATGCTCCAAGTTCAATATGTATCATTCAACGTCAGCTATTAATCAAATAAAAGGAGATTTAGTAAAAGGATTAAATAGCGAAGGAAAGGAGGTGCCAAATTGGGAGTTTTCCGTTTTGGCTGGTGCTGGTGCTATCTTTTCAACAGTAGCAGACCTATCACAATTTGCAATTGCTCAATTTGACGACTCAAACAAAGCACTTCAATTGACAAGAAAGAAAACTTTTGCAGTCAATGAAAATATGGATATTGGTTTAGGTTGGCACCTCTTAAAAGCGCAATCTAAAAACTTGTGGTATTGGCATAATGGCGGAACTGGTGGATATTCTTCCTCAATGGTCATTGACAAACAAACAAAAAATGGAATCATTATCCTATCCAATGTCTCTGCATTTAATCCAAATATGGGCAATATTGATACCCTATGTTTTGAATTAATGAAATCAATTGAATAGATGTAATTCTTTGTCAACTACTTTTTTGTCTTTGATAAATTTATCTTTCGCAAACTAAAATTTTTAGTTGCTCCTCTTGCAAAGTAGTCGCAAACAAATAAACATTTCCACCATCTTTCACCCCTAATTTCTTTTTGATTTGGGCGACTGAATACGGAAAATTTCGAGTGGTAATATTGGCTTTTTTATGGTCTAAATAAGGTGCGACCGCTTTTTTATTAAAATTTTCGATACCTTTTAGTTTAAAAACACGACCAGGGAAATTGGCCACTAATTGCTCCGAAGTATATAAATGTGTATTCGGATGTAGTTTATTCAACTTAAAATCAATCGCAATCTCTTTAAATAGACCTGCTTTTAAAATAGCGGCATTGGGTTCGTAAATATAGGTTTGTGGCAAGCTATAATTTAAATTGGAAAGGTCTTGATTGCTCTTGGGTTGATAATTAAATACCGTACCATCTTTTCTTAAATCGACACATTCAAAAGAAGGAGATTGCCCGACTGCATTTTCTTCTTTTGTCAAAATTAATAATAACTCTTTTACTTCATTTTGCACGGCTAACACCATCACTTTTTGTACCGTCCCCAATTGCTGAATGGCTTGTTGAATATCCAACATGGGTGATACTTTAACTAGTACTCTTGCTGTCTTTTGAAATAATAAGGGTTGGATGTCTAATAGATTGGGAAAATAACCAGCCAATCCAATTTTTCGATTACCTGCATCATCTCTGCGAGCAGGGTCTAAATAAATCCAATCAAATTTTTGTTGGGTATTTTCTAAGAAATTTAAAGAATCGCCGTTAACTGTCGTAATATTATCAGCTTTTAAAACCGCATAATTATGAGCGACAATCTCAAATAATTCGGTGTTCTTTTCGAGGTAGGTAACCTGTTTGATTCTTTTTGAAAAATGGTAGGTATCCACACCAAAACCGCCTGTCATATCTAATAGCGTACCTCCTTCTACTAGATTCGCTTTCCAAAGTGCTGTTTTTTCAGAGGAACTTTGTTCGACCGATACTTTTGCAGGATATAAGACTTGGTCGTTCTTAAAAAGGTAGGGCAGTTTATTTTTTGCTTTTTGTTTGCCGTATAGTTGGTTGAGGACAAAGCGATTGTCGTAGCCTGCTACTAAGGATTTCTTGAAGGCTAGTTTTGCTAAGCTTTTATGGTAATTTTTTTGGATGAATTGTTGGAGTGCAATTGTGTTTTTAGAATACAACTGAATAGTTTTAATGTGATTCTCATTAAGCAAAGATTACTTATCAGCACTATTATGAAGTTGAGTATTTTTATAAACAGTAGGCATAGAAGTCATTTTTGAATGAATTATTTTCTCCAATAAAGGTGTTAAATCGAATAATCAACTCGCAACTCGTAACCCGCAACCCGCCTTACCCAATCTTCTTCACTCGCTCCTTCAACAACGCAATAACCTCCTCTTTAGAACTATAAGTATCCCCAATATTTACCACATAACCAGCTAAAGTACCGTAAGCCTTTACCATCAATAATGCCCAAATAGCGAAGTAATCAATGCCTTCAAAAACGATAGATTTATGGGCGATGTATTTATCAATGTTCTTTTGGAAATCTTGTGGCATATCTGTCCAATGCATATGTGGTTTTAGGTGATGACCGATGTGGTAACCATCGTTAAAACACTTTTCATTATAGACAGTATTGATACACGTAATGCTATTTAAATAACTATTTTCTGGTTGACTGGCATCAATAAACGCATGCTGTGCCCAGTTCCCAGACATCATCGCAAAACGAACAATAACCGTTGGTAAGATGAAAACTAAAACGGTCGCTTGCCAATTAAAATACAGCATGATGGCCC
>CALFWI010000348.1 GCA_937928615.1 uncultured Saprospiraceae bacterium
AATGGGTTAACTCAATCTGCTGTTAAGACATTAAATGCAGCAGATTTAAAAGTTGTTCCTAATCCAACTAGTGGATTTACAACAATTGCTTTAGATTTGGATAAAGCACAAAATATCGAGCTTCAAATCTTTAGTCCAGCAGGTCAAGTTGTTCGTCAGATTTCTTTAGGAGAAACATCAATTGTACGTCAAGAATTGAACCTTGGTGATTTAGCCAATGGATTATATATCTTAAAAGCAACTGGTGAAACATCTGTAATAACAAAGAAGATTATTTTACAGCAGTAATAAAAAGCAGAACAATCCAACTCTAATTAATCAATAAGCTAGCTTAATACAAAATTAGCATTTTTGAATACAAAGTTGGAGAATACGCATCCATACTTTTGGGAATAGCCCCTAGATATTAGGAAAGAATGAATTAAATTATGGGGCAAGACTTACCAACAGCCAGAAAGAACTTTCTTTCTGGCTGTTCAATTTCAATGCTTAATACACCTATATGAATTAGGACTTATAAGTAATAATTCCATAAGTTAAAGGCGGTAAAAAAAATTGAAATTGTTTTTATTTTTTGTAAAATTGTATAATTAGATGGAATTTTTTTCTTCTATCTATCTATGCGAAAACTACTAATAACCCTAAAATACCCCAAAAATGAATGATATTTTGACTTCTGTGAACCTAGACAGTGGGACAACAATACCTTATTATGTTGAAGATTATCCAAGTGTAGCACTAACTACCTCTACAGGTTTAGTTTTTGTCAAGAAAATGGATATTTTGTACTGTTTAGCAGAAAATTCCTATACGAATGTGTACCTAAAAGGTGGTCGGAAAGTAACGGTCTCCAAGCACTTGAAAAAAGTGGAACAGGCTTTACCTAGTAATACTTTTGTTCGAATTCACGATTCTCATCTGATAAACCTGCAACATTTGGTTCGTTACGTTAACGATAATCATAGTTGTGTACTAATGTCTAATGGAGAAGAGTTAAGTGTATCGAGAAATAAAAGAAAAGAATTTTTACAACGTTTTGTGAAAATTTGATAACCAATTTATTTTGGCTGAAGAAAAGGCGATTGTTGTTAGCAATCGCCTTTTTTATTTTAGTGGTTTATCGTAATTTGCGCCGTGTATGGCAGAGAAACGAGCAACCCAATATCATTATAATTTCCAAAAGGAATTAGACCGTCTAAATGAACAACAGCGGATAGCAGTTGAACAAATAGAAGGCCCTGTTTTAGTGGTGGCGGGACCAGGAACAGGAAAGACCCATATTTTATCTGCTAGAATTGGGCGAATTTTAGCGGAGACAGATACCCAACCTTTTAACATATTATGTCTGACGTTTACGGATGCGGGGGCGCATGCCATGCGAGAACGCTTATTGCAATTTATTGGTCCAGCCGCGCATAATGTTCACATTTACACCTTTCACTCTTTCTGTAATAAAGTCATCCAAGAAAACTTAGAGTTATTTGGGATTCAAAAGTTAGAACCACTTAGTGATTTAGAGCGGGTAGAATTTATCCGCAAAATGATAGACGTTCTACCTTTAGATCATCCTTTGAAAAGAGGTAGAAGAGATATCTATTTTTATGAAAAACATCTACACAATCTTTTTCAGATGATGAAAAAAGAGAATTGGACGGAGGCATTTATTCATCAAAATATCAAAACTTACCTAGCAGAGTTACCAAAAAGAACGGAGTATATTTACCAAAGAAAAGCGGGGCGATACGAGCGGGGTGAAGTGAAAGAAGGCAAATTGCAAAAAGAGACGGAAAAAATGGAACGCTTATGGTCCGCAGCCAGTCTTTTTGATGATTATGTCCGACTCTTACAAAGTAATAGGCGGTACGATTATGAAGATATGTTGCTGTGGGTGATTCGAGAATTTGGCAGGTTTGAAAAATTATTACGTTTTTATCAAGAGCAATACTTATACCTTTTAGTCGATGAATACCAAGACACAAGTGGCGCACAGAATAAAATTTTACAGCAATTAGTGACTTATTGGGTCAATCCGAATATTTTTATTGTAGGCGATGATGACCAATCTATTTATGAGTTCCAAGGTGCTAGGTTAAAGAATTTAGTAGACTTTCATCAGCAATATGAGGAATATCTAAAAGTAGTTTTTCTGAAAAATAATTACCGTTCTTCCCAAGCTATTTTGGATATAGCCAAAGGTTTAATAGATAAAAACCAAAAGCGAATTTCGAGGGAATTAAAAGTGGATAAAAACATCATTGCCCAACATCCTCAATTTTTGAAAACGAGCGTGCAACCAGTAATAATTGCCTATCCGAACCGTATGCAAGAGGAGACGGCACTTATGTCGGCTATTGAAGAATTACACCAAAAAGGGATTCTATATGAAGACATGGCGGTCATTTACGCTAGGCATCGACAGGCAAGAAACTTAATTGAGTTATTAGAAAAGCAGGGAATTCCTTACCAAACTAAGCGAAAAGTGAATATTTTAGATTTACCGATGATAGAAAACTTACGTTTTTTATTAGAGTATATCAATCTGGAGTATAAGCGAATATATAATGGAGAACATTTACTATTTCAGATGCTACATTTCAATTTTTTAGAAATACCTCATGCTGACCTGTTAAAAATTAGTCGATACCTTGCAGGAAACTACGAAGCCAAATGGCGAGATACTATTGCCGACGAAACGTTGTTAAATAGTTTGGAATTAACAGCCACGGCACGGATTCTTAATTTTTCCAATTTATTAAATCAGACCATTAATGATTATCGAAATGTCTCTTTAAATTTACTAATTGAGCGTTTAGTCAATCGAAGTGGTTTATTAAAACATATTTTATCTCAAACGAATCAAGCTTGGGGCTTACAAGTGTTGTCTACGTTGATGAATTTTATTCGAATAGAAGTAGATAGAAAACCTCGAATGCGCTTGGATGGATTATTAGAGGTATTGGGTAAAATGGATGCCAATTATTTGACGGTTGGCGTGCAAAAAACGGAGCAAGCTTGGGCGGGGGTAAATTTTGTAACGGCACATAGTTCTAAAGGCTTAGAGTATCGAGCTGTTTTTATTTTGGATGCGGTGAAGGATTATTGGGAACCGGGTAAAGTTGCTCCTTTCCAATTTGCCTTACCTGATACGATTACCTATTCTGGAGAAGAAGATGCGATGGAGGCGAGGCGAAGATTATTTTATGTGGCGATTACTAGAGCCAAAGAGTATTTGACAATTTCTTATGCGCAAACCAATAACAATGGAAAAAATTTACGCCGAACGCAGTTTTTAGATGAAATCTTAGCGACTTATCCTATCCAGATTCAAGAAAAAACAGTGACGCAAACGGCTTTATTGAGTGCCTACGAAACCATTTTGTCAGAAAGTAAAGAACCTCAAATCGAACCGATTCAAAAAGCAGTAGTGGAAGAATTATTGATTGATTTTAAATTGAGTATTTCTTCTTTAAATGCTTACTTACGTTGTCCATTGAGTTTTTATTATGAAAAGGTTTTGCAAGTGCCTTCGGTTACTTCCGAAGCAGCGGCTTATGGTTTAGCCATGCATCATGCTTTGATGGTGTTGATTGAAAAAATGAAACGGTCAGAGAGTAAAAAATATCCTGGACAAAAACACTTCTTGGGCTATTTTAATCAAGAAATGAAGCGCCAAAAAGGGTATTTTACACCCAAAGAATACGATAGGAGAGTGGCCTTAGGAAGAGCTAATTTAAATCGAATTTATACCCATTTTTTACCAACTTGGTCAAAAAATACCCTAGTTGAACATCCGATAAAAAACACGGTATTTAGAGGCGTGCCGTTGACCGGTGTAATTGACAAAATAGAATTGACCAAAGAAGAAGCCCATATAGTAGATTACAAAACAGGAAGTCATAATCCTGCTAAATTAGCACGACCCAGTAATGCAAAACCCTATGGAGGCACTTACTGGCGACAATTGGTTTTTTATAAACTACTCTATGAAGCCAATCGACCAATGGCACAAAAGGTAATTAGTGGAGAAATTCTTTATATAGACCCTGACCCATCAGGACAATTGGCAAGCAAAAAAATCACGATTAACGCAGACGAGGCTCAACTCATCGGTGATTTAGTCGTTGACACCTATCAGAAAATAAAAGCCCATGATTTTTACGAAGGTTGTGGAGAATCGCATTGTACTTGGTGTAATTTTGTCCGAAAAAATGTCTTGGCTGATAGTTTTGTAGATGCGGAGTTGGATGAATTGGATGATATTTGACGGTATAACGGTTAACGGTGTACGGCTGACGGCAACACGATTCTCTGAGCTGGAAAGGAACACTGATAAAAATTATCACGAATGATTTTGCTACAGATATTATCGCTACTGGAGTAGTTTGTAAATAATTGACAAGGAGTTTTATAGTTGTTAATTGTTCTACAACAACTAGCAACTAGCAACCATTAATCTACTATTCTAATCAATCGCTAATCACATGAATACGACCAAGAAATACCTCAGCTTCCTATTGTATATTTTGCCGTTATGCCTAACCGCACAAAATGATACTTGCAATTACAAAATTCAGTTAATAGATTTTTTTGGAGACGGTTGGGACGGAGCGGAATTAACTGTTGTCATTCAGGGAGATACGAATAGGTATACCTTGCCAGACTCTATTATTGGATTTGTAGATTTACCCGCTCTTCAAAACGAACGCTTACAAATCTTCTTTAGCGCAGGCGCATTTGACGAAGAAATTAGTTACATCGTTTTTGACCCATTAGGAGAGATTATTTTTAATGATGGTCCTTTTCCAGATACAGGCTTAGTGGTAGACATTATAGCTTGTCCGAGTTGTCCTGTACCGACTGATTTACGAATTGATGCAAGGGACAATTCAGCAATAGTGCAATGGAATCCTAGCGATAATGCTTCCATTTATTCCCTGGAGTATGGAGCAAAAGGATTCTTGCTTGGAAGTGGGGAAGGATTAACGACAATGGACACTTTTATTTTAATTTCTGATTTATTACCATTCGTCGAATATGATATTTACCTATCGACTATCTGCCCAGCTACGGGAATGGTTTTGGAAACTAGTCTAACCAATTTACAAAGCAATTTTACAACACGATTTGCGAAAGATGTAGGAATTACTTCTATTGCTATGCCTAATTCTGGTTGTGAGTTGACGGACGCAGAAATGATTGGCATTGAATTAAAAAATTTTGGTGCAAATCCCCAATCGTTGATTCCTTTTCGATTTAGTGTAAATGGTATGGATGGAGGCGTGATGGTACCTAGTGATGGGTTTTACACCAATGTATTGAGTAAGGATAGTATTGCTTTGCTTGAATTTGAAACAACGTATGATTTTTCCCAAGTAGGAATTTATGACATTGCAGTATGGACGGAATTGGAAGGAGATAGTCAATTGAGGAATGATACTGCCTATTTACAAATTCAAAGTATTCCGACCATTACGACCTTTCCTTATAGTCAAGACTTTGAGCAGGAAAATAGCGGATGGTCTGCTGAGTCCAATATTCCCTCTTGGAGCTTAGGTTCGACAAACCAGAACCCAATAAATCCAATTTACGGAGGAGCAAATAGTTGGTTAATAGAAATGGAGGAAGACAGCATACCGACTCAGCAAACTTATTTATACAGTCCATGTTTAAATTTTGTTAATGAAGCGGCAGACCTTAAAATCGCTTTTCAATTATGGGTGAATACCGTTTCGGAGAATAGTAAATGCTGGCTAGAAGGGAGTTTTGATGGAGGCGAAAACTGGCAAAGAATTGACGGAGATAGCCTTAGTATCAATTGGTATAATAATAACGCTGTAACTGCTTGGACAAATAGTACGGACAGCGGTAGTTGGCGTTATGTAGAAACAAGATGGCCGAATTCCGCCCAGCAAGCGAATAGTCGATTGCGGCTTGTTTTTGAAAATTCGGCGGAAGAAACTAGCGGGCAAAAAATAGCGATGGATGACCTCCAATTATTTCAAACGCCCCAGACAAATATAGTGGCTTTAAGTACCCAAAATACCGCCAGTGAAGGCTGTGGCGTCGCCGAAGATAAGGTACAAATATTATTGTATAATGCAGGTCAAACCGAATTGGCGAATTTGGCGGTGCATTACCAAATTAATAATGGCGACATTATTTCGGAAAATACCGATACGCTTATTTTGGAAAATGGAGGACAAGGCATTTATCAATTTAAAACACCCTTTAACGCTTCTAATCCAGCCATTTATACCATTAAAGCATGGGTAGATTTAGCCAATGATGCTGTACCGATAAGTGATACGGCCTATTATCAATTTATCGTTGACCCAGCTTTGCCCTTACCTTTGGTAGAGGATTTTGAAGACCAAGTGGTAGATGAAGGCTGGTTTGCGGTAGGCAATTCAGAAGTCGGCATTCGACCTCCTGGAGACCATCATAATGAATCAAATATCATGGCCGTTAATCTGTGGTCTGGTGCTACTCGAACGGCGATTCACACGGCTAATTATGGCGTTATTGCAGCGGGAGATAGCCTCAGTCTAGACTATCGGTTTGTTTTATGGGATGATTCGACTATCCCTTTAATATTGGCAGGAGACAGCTTAATCATCGCTATTTCTAATGATTGCGGAACCACTTTTGACCAATTATTGGTCATTGACGAGACGAACCATTCCCCCTCCGCCGAGTTTCAAACGATAAAATTAGATTTATCGGACTATGCTGGACAAAATGGGGTGTTTCGATTTAGGGCACTTTGGGCGGAAAATGATTATTGGTTGGATATAGATAACATTACTATTTTACCGAATGAAGTGACGACTTCAACAAGGGAGGTGTTAACGAATGTTGCTGATTTTAAACTGTTTCCAAATCCAACCACAGACGTCGCACAAATAGCCTTATCTTTGATAGAAAGCGAACCTCTCTTTTTACAGATTTTGGATATGACAGGACAAATTGTTTTTGAAGAACAGTATTCCAATAGAAACGAACTTAGGCAATTCGTAAATTTAAGTAATTTGGCCAATGGAATTTATTTAGTGAAAATTAGGTTAAATCACCAAAATATTAGTCGGAAGTTGATAAAAGTGGATTAATTGGTTTAATTTTCAGAAAAAAACTATTTTCGCTTTCTAAATAATTGTATTGTAAAATGAGGATAACAGAAGTACGTATTCAAAATTTTAAACGGTTTACAGATTTAGTGATAGAAGGAATACCTTCTGCTGCTAAATTAGTATTGCTGATTGGAAGTAATGGAAGTGGAAAAAGTAGTGTATTTGATGCTTTTGACTATGTTTCAAAACAATTTAAAGATGCTGCAATCGAAAAAGATAAATATTATTATAAAGTAAGTGAAAAAGGATTAAAAATAAATTTAGACTTTAATTCTGGAGAAACAATAAACTGTGAATATGATAAAGAAAAAGGAATAACTAGTGGTACGGGACTACCAAATAATATTAAGTTTATAGGTAGGAGTAGTATGAGAATTGTTCCAAGAATTGATTTTTCAAGACTAAATTTTGAAAAAGACATCCTTTTTAAAGATAAAGATGCACCACTATCTTTTATTGATTTTGACACAAGATTTAATTTTGATGTAACTAAATATATTAAAGACGTCACAGATGCAGTAAGAGAACCTGTTTTTCAAGGTAAAAATGCTGATACGGTTAAGATATTTTCTCAATTTATTGAACCCATTAATAAAGCATTAAAAAATATATTTGGAGAAAACGAAAGGACAGTAATTGAAATAGCCAAGTTTAAGGATGCGGACTTGTACGGTCCACCAAATTTAATTTTTAAAAAGGGAATTAATGAAATTGAATATGACGTACTTAGCCATGGAGAAAAACAAGTCATTATTACTCTTTTAAATTTTATCGTCCGTAAAGAGCAATTAGAAAATAGCATCTATTTCATAGACGAAATGGATGCCCATCTAAATACAGCAATTCAATATACTTTATTAAAAGAAATTACGGAAAACTGGATACCAGACTCTTGCCAATTATGGACGGCTTCTCATTCACTAGGATTCATAGATTATGCACGACAAGCAACACATGCTGCCATTATAGATTTTGACCAATTAAATTTTGATGTACACCAAGTTTTGACACCTGAACCAAAGGATAATTTAGAAGTTTATGAAATTGCAGTTGGAAAAGATATTTTGAGTCGAATTTTTCAAGGTATGGAGATAGTTTTTGCAGAAAACACAGATGCGACTATTTACAATCTTTTAGCAATAGATAGGACTATTTTTGTACCCGAAAGTAATAAAAATGCTGTTTTCCATAAAGTAAGAAATGGGGAGTTCAAAGGTTTAATTGACCGAGATTTCCTCACAGATACAGAAATTACTGCATTAGAAAAATTTTATTCAAACTTAAAGATTCTGCGATTTTATAGTATTGAAAATTATTTACTGCACCCCGATAATTTGCAGGAATACTTTAGTCAACAACAAAAAACATTTGATAAATCGGCTTATATAAAAGCATTAATTGCGGCTAAAAATGCGGTCAAAGATAATTTTGTATACAGTTTAGTACCCAATAGAATGTCTTATCCATTCTACCGAGAAATGAGTAATAAAGCGCCTAAGTGGTTTAAGAATACTAGTGAAAATCAAGGCGCAGCCAAAGAAATTTATCAATCTTTAAACAGCAATAAATTAGCAGATTTTTATCCATTTTTTCCAATGAAAGATTACGGAAAAACGATTCCCCAACGACAAAATTTACAGTATTCTGAATTGAGTAGTACAGCGTGGTTTAAAAAACAGATAGCTGAAATTATTTCTAAATAATATTGTCAACTGCCAACTGTAATACTGTCAACTGTAATATGCCTATTTAGCATGAATTTTCCGCAAGGTATCTTGTATAATAACTGCAGCCACATCGATACCTGTAGCTTGTTGAAAAGCTTTCCAATTAGGAGACATATTGGCTTCGATTAAATGAATATCTCCGTTGGTATCAATAGCGACATCTACGCCATAAATACCATCGGATACATTATCTAGAATAAATTCCACAATGACTTGTTGGGGCGTTTCAATAGGGATAAAGGTAGCACCTTTGGCGGCATTGGCCACAATTTGTCCTTTCTGTTTAATTTTTACCACCAGTCCGATTATTTTTTTATCAATCACAAAGATTCTATATTCTTTGACGAAAGCAACATAAGTTTGAAAAAATATCGGCGTATCGGCATTTGCCCTTTCCTTAAAAAATTGATTCGTGTAGGTTAGGATTTCGGCGGTTGTTTTTAATAAAAAAATCCCATTGCCTTGTCTGCCATCGATTGGTTTAACAATGATAGGGAATAGTTTTTGAGTCTCAATGCTAGCAATTAGCTTCAACGTACTTTCCAAGTCGAAAGCTATAAAGGAACTCGACCCAGTATGGTCTTCGTATTGACCAACAGTAGCTAAGAGTTTAGAACCAGATCTGGTTCTAAATTTGTAAATCGGGTCATTTATGATACAACCACAAAAGTCTAAAGAATGGGCTAAAATAGACGTGGAATTAGACATATTGCTAGCCCCTCTGATATGTAGGGCAGAAAGATTGGCTAGATTTTCTCCAAGATAACGGATAATAGGTTTTTTTGCGCCTCGAATAAATTGATAAGAAACCTTTCTAGGATCAATTAACAAAACATGCTTAAAATGTTTGGCCGCATTATCGTAAATCGCTTGTTTCTCATAATTTAATTTGGGGTAGGAGTTAATAGTGACAATACCGAAAGTTAAGTTCATACCTGTTTAACTTGATATGACAGAATATATTGTTATTTATTTTGAAGACCACTTACTACTGGATGTTTTTTAGGACACAGAGCGCACAAAGGAAACACAGAGCACACAAAGTATTGGTTTTTTATACATTACAGCTTAGTAGTCTTTGTGTCTTCTCCGTGTTCTAATCTATTGTGTCCAGTAGTAAAGAAGGCCATTGATATTTGCGCTTAACCACTGTCTAACTGACAACTGGAAACTGGCAACTGGAAACCGCCTACTGCAATTTTTCCCAATCAATTAATCCCTTCTCATCTGCTTCAATTAATTTTTCGATATAAAGCTGCATTTTTAAACCTTTTTTAACAGCATTAACCTTTGCCATTTGATGTTTTGGTACGCAAACTCGCAATACTTTTAAAATAATAGCCATAATTTTTTTTATTTAAGTGTAGTTTTTAAATGTCTCCCAATTATTAATACTGTCCACATTTTACTATTGGTAACTAGTGTATATTGTTGAGTTATCCACATTTTTTGCCTTTTAAGCCAGTTTTTCCATAGTAATCCTAGTTTATATGTGGAAAATCGAGCCAATTTTTGGTTGACTATTTGCGAATAAGCTTCAGTCTTACATTCCTTAAACCCTTTAATGCTTAAATTTAGTACAAATGTAATAAACTTTATTTAAATAACAAATGTTACTTTTGTGACACTTTTCGTCTAAAGGGTGTAATTTCTTTTAACCGACTGGCAATTTAGCAGAACGATGAATGATAAATGATAAAATATGCCTGTCTACCGACAGGTAGAAACTCGTAAGACATAGGCGTTGAATCATTATTTCTCATCTTCTCAAAGAACTAAGTGCAGTAGTGAAAAGGAAAATAGAAAAGGTTTTTAATTGTTGTTATTTGAAATAAAGTTAGTTCCATTTTTAATTTTTCCACCTACATTGCATTTACAAATGTGTTGAGTCTATTTTCAAAACTAGAATGAATTTGACGAATTTATCATTCATCATTTATCGTTCATCATTTTTTTTTACATGAATCAGAATACTAGATTAAAACAGGTAGAAACCACCGCCACCAATCGGGAATTCTACGATCTGTTTCGCCCAATTATTCCCAGCATGGATTTGACGGGAAAAATTGCGCAGGTGATTAGTGCATTGACAGAGGCAGTAACTGTTTGGTTCATCATGCAAAGTGAATTAGCAGGGATGACCAAAGTTGTATCTATTGCATTGTCGATTATCGCCGTTATTTTGGTAGTCGCAGTCCTAGAATTAGGAGGGCGCAAATTTTTACAAGTCCTGACCCGTGCGTTGGTCTGGAAACGATTAGAAAGTTTTTGGTATAAAGCTTTATTTGGGATAGTCGCAGCGATGACGATTGGTTTAGGGATTATATCTTTTAATTTATCGACCAATGGAATCCATCATACTTTTACTTCTAAAGCCACTTTAAATACCATTGAAATTGACCATAGTCGATTGAATCAAGAATACCAAACTCGGATAGATCGAGTAGACAATCGGTTTGCACAGGATTTAAAATTACTAGAAGACAGTCATTTAAGAACCGTCGAAAGTTTGGATAAACAATACGATGCCAAAGCGAATGAAGCTTTATTAAAAGCGGAAGGCTATGAACAAAAAGCTCGAAAAGGGGCGAGTTGGGCAAAAAGTCAAGCCAAAAAATATAAAGCAACTGCAGCGGCATTAACGACTGCCAAAACGAATAAAATGACAACGCTGAATGAAAAGCATAGTCAGCGAATTTCAGTTTGGAAAACGAGTCGACAAAAAGCAATAGCTAAAGAGCAAAGCCGCTTGGATAAAAATATTGCCAATGCCAATGTGGTACAAACTAAAAAAGCAGATTCGCAGTTAAAAGTCGCTAATTTTTGGGGAGGCTTATTCTCTGGTTTAGTAGGCTTTACGATTATCTTGGCTTTCTTTTGTATCATCACCGTAGAAGTTTTCCGTAGAGGAAGTGGGATTACGATTGAGTACGAAGAAATCGAAAAACATCCCTCTACTTTTGCCTTATTATGGAAAGGCGTATCTGCCAAAGCCAATAATGCAATTAGAAGACAAGCGGAAAAATTAGTGGCTAGTCCACAGGGGATACCGCAGCGAACAATTGGTTTTCAGCCAAGCGTAACACCGAGTTTTCATAATGAGGTCGAGCCGTCTTTTACGGAAGAATAAATGTATCGGCGAATGTATCCGCCGCTCTCATATATCGATTAATACAAAGGCGAATGAATTCGCCTGTACAGGGCAGCTGTTTTCTACAGTTGCCTTGTTTTTGTTGGTAGAGGTATATTTTAACTACATACTCCCGACTTAAAGTCAACACCCATGAGGCTTTTGAAATTAGTAGATTTATCATTTTTAATGCCATTTGCTGAAGCCTCGAGGGCTGTAGGAAAGAATCTCACTCCGACTATATACTTTGTGCCTGTGCCCGTGGGGCATACCGTCTTGAATCCTTGTAGATGAGAGGCTATAGAATTATCTTCTATAGCCGAACCTCAGAGCAGTTACTAATCTTCTTAAATGGCTGTTAATTAAATAATTCGTAACCATTTTTCTAAAAACAGTTAGTTACCAACTAAGTACACATTATAGAATTTCATTGTTCAGTAGAATAGGAGGTGGTTATTTTTTTCCT
>CALFWI010000349.1 GCA_937928615.1 uncultured Saprospiraceae bacterium
AATAACGAATCCTGCACATCTACCCTTTTTTTCTTACCCATCAAAAAATAAGACTTCATCATCCCTTTTCCTTTAATTGCTACTTCTCCGCAATCTTCAAATATAAAGTCGTCTGCTAAAATATTTTTGACATCTTCGGTAATATGGATTTTCTCAGGGTGTCCACTTGCCTCAAATCGACTAGCCACATTAACCGCATCTCCCCAGATGTCATAAGAGAATTTTTTATTACCAATGACCCCTGCTACTGCTTTCCCTGTATGAATGCCAATGCGTAATTTCAAATCATATTTTTTGGCGTATTTTGTTTTAATAATTTCATTAATTTCAAGCGCCATATTCGCCACCTTCTGACAATGTTGGTCATCGGCAACTGGCAAACCACCAACTGCCATATAAGCATCCCCAATTGTTTTGATTTTCTCAATACCATATTTATCTACTAAAGCATCAAATTCACTAAATATTTCATCTAACATCGCCACTAGTTCGTTCGCATTCATGGTACTAGCGTATTGAGTAAAGCCGACAATATCTGCAAATACAATCGTTACGTTATCAAAACTATCGGCTACGGATTGGTGGCTATTTCTCAATTTAGCCGCAATGGCTTCTGGAAAAATACTTAATAATAAATGATCCGATTTCTCTCTTTCGTTAGCTAATAAATCCTTGTATTGCGTGTTTTCTGTAAAAAAGAAATACGCAAAATAAAGGGAAATAAATAGGCTATCTAAGGCGACAATCGTATTAAAAATACGAAAGGTTTCAGCAGGAACGATAAACATCGGGCCATAAAAACCATTCCAAAAAATAACCAGGAAAAAAACCAGCATGGTAATCCCCATATATTGAAAAAACTGCTTTCGCTCTCTTCTTGAAAAAAGTAAAATCATAGCCAATGGTACAAAAACCATATGCAAAGTGACAATCGTATCAAGGCCATAATAGATTGATGGAATCCCTGTAATTAATAAGCCTAAAATTAACATCCATGATCGGCAGGTTTTAAAAGACATACCAAAAAAAGCAGTCCCAATGAATAAAATACTATACCCTATCCAAATACTTAAATCCAACCAAAACATTTCCCACATCTCTAAATAAACAAAACCCAATGCCCAAGTCCCCATGACAAAAATCATCATCAAATTTAAAATAATAAAGATGGAAATATTCCGTTTTCTATCTTCATCAAAATGACTATAATGCTTTTGGATAATGTTATAAATGAACGGTATGGTTTGCATGCTGTTGATGTTTTGCTCTATAGTAAAGTTTTGTCTTTTCAAGATTGTTTTGTTTTTGCTTGATGAATCAAAGATATGTATACTCTAAGGTTAAAACGTCCAGATACCTGAATTAGGACGTCCGAGTTTATGTATTCGGACTCCTGAACAAATATAATGATTTTCAAATTACTGATAATCAATTACTTACATTTTTGTCAAAAAATGAAAAATTTATCTACAAATAGTCCTAGGTGATTAATTAGACAAGGTGAGGATGGAAAAAAGAATGGTATTCGGAAAGGTAATTGCGTTATAACAAGAAGGTTTGATGGTTCCGTCGCATGATTAATATCTCCTTGCACCTGAGCGCATACTTTGACCGTATTGGTGCTTGGATTCGCAAAATTAGCCGCCACTCCTACGGTAGTAATCTTACCTGTTCTAGCATTGAACGTCATACAATTGTTATCATAAGTACTACAGGCATCTCCTCCTAGATAAGTGATCGTTCCGTAAGTGGCATCATTCTGTGGATTATCATCCGTTGTGTTGTTAGGCATACTCGTACGAAATTCCAATTAATTAGAATCACTAATAACGACAGAAAATTAACCGATCCTTCTTCAAATGGCATCATGCAGCAATCATTTTTGCTTGCTTCCGATATTGATTAGGCGTCATACCCGTCTGTTTTTTAAAAGCAGCATAGAACGTACTTTTGGCATTAAAGCCCGCATCATAAGCGATAGATATAATCGTATAATGACTGTATTTCGAATCTTTGAGTTTTTGTTTGACGGCTTCTACTCGATAGCCATTGACAAAATCTAAAAAATTACAATTTAATTTTTCATTGATCACTTGCGAGAGGTAATGAGTAGGTATTTTGATTTGTTCTGATAATTGGGCAAGGGTTAGTTCTGGTTCAAGGTGTGGTTGATTAACGACCATATAGCCTGCTAATTTTTCAATATATTTATCTTTTTGCAAGTCTACTAATTTAGAACTTTCATATTTCTGTTTTTTATCTTCTGAAGAGGTAGCCAACAATATTTGATGCGGAAAAGTCTGAAATAATTCGGGTTTCACTAAGATGGCAGTATCTATGGCTACGAAAAAGGCGATTAAACCAATCAAAAAAGTTAAAATAGTATAAGCTCTACTATACTCCGTCGTAATAAAAAAAATATTCACTAGGATAGGCATAGCAATGAGGAAGATAAAAAGTAATAACCACCGATGAAAAGCTTTATCTATTGAAGAAACCGCATTGGGTAAATATTTTCGATATTGTTGTATTAATTGGATACAAAAGCCAAAATAGAACAGTGCATGAATAGTCTTGATAGCATTCCATATGGCAGGACTATATAATATCCCATCTATCACAAATTGCTCGTAAAAAGCTAATTTTTGGGTACCACTTAATAGGAAAAAAGGGATATTGTATAATACATCTACCACAAAAGGGAGAAAATGTAGCCATAGAATAGGCCGAAACTGAAATCCTTTTTGCGTACAAGCTCGAACATAAAAGTAAGCTAAGGGGCCTATCAAAAAATGATATAAAGATTGAATACCGATTAGATGTGAAAAATAGCCTAATAAATCAAATCGATAGAGGCATCCTATAATAATGGCTAAGCTTTGAATGAATATCAACCAACCAAGATATTTATTTTCATTATTTTTAGTAGTTGATTTATTTAGTAAAAAAATCGACAACTTAATGCCTAGATAAGTTCCTAGAATTAATAAAAATAAATTAATGGGATTGATTATGGTAGCATTCATCTTTAACAAATATATCTATCTACCATTTTTAGTAATGGTAGGATTTTCTCAATAAAGGCTCAAGATAAGCTAGAAAGTGGAAAATTACAATTAAACCTTCAATACTTTATAGTTCATAAAAAACAAGCCTAAATTGAGTACTATTAAACCAAAAACGAATAGCCCCCATTGGCTAAATGTCGGCACCACAGCTACCGCAGGTTGACTAGCCTTAATAATTTCTGCCGCACTATTACAGCCAGTCAAGTTATCATTAATGACAGGAAGTCCACTATTAATAAAATTGACCAATGCAATACAATCTCTCAATTTTGGATTGTTGGTAATGAATACTCTACCGCCAATACTTTGGATATTTGTCAACCCATTTAAAGTGGTTAAATCACCATTAAAAGTAATATTCAAATCACCATCAATTTTTTGAATATTAGACAAAGGGCTTAAGTCCATTATATCGGACATCGAAAAAGAACCACCTATATTTAGCGTTCCTGTAATATGCGTGGTCGTAGCTGGAAAATTATTAACCTCATTTTGGTTCGCTAGGGTTACACTTTGTGCCATAAGCGAAAGGGTACTTAACAAATAGCAAAAACAAATTAAGACTAAACGGTTTAGGTTGGTTTTGTGGTTAGCATTAGCAACAAAAAAGTTGTGCTTTGGGAGGCATAATTTCATTTTCTCAAAGTTAATACAAAGGAATATTTTTAACCTTTGTGGTGATTAAGGAAATAGACAAAGGTATATTTGTCTATTTATGTAAATAAAAGATGTAAAATAGGTAGGAATGAATCTTGTTATTTTAACAAAATTAAAACAGTCAATACTGTACCCTATTTTTTAAAAATTATCAAAAATAATTTTTGTAGGATAGCATAAATAGTTAATATAGGTAATAAATTCTAATGCAATTTAGGGTATTTTTTATTAAAAAACCTACTAGCTCACTTTTAAATAAATGGATTTTTTTATTTTTATTTTTTAAATAAATAATACACTATCAATCAAAAACAAATAAATAAACAAATATAATATACAAAAACAGTAGGCAGTTAAATCTTGGGATTCCAAACCTAAATTTTTGTGTAAACACAGTTAACTGAACAGTCTAAACTTAGTAGGCTACTGATACATCCAAGGTTAACACATAACTTATTTGATTTCCACTAAAATGTAACACACTCAAATCAAAATTAGGCGACTGTTTACTACAGCCGCCTAATAGAAAGTTCAACTTCCTTCAAAAAGGAAATTTGAAATAGGAACATTGAAAATTAAATCGCTCCTACTCCAAAGCAATCACTTTCCGAACCAAACTCCCTTCTGTCGTCCGTAAATGCACATAAAAAACACCCGCTTTGATTTGCGAATCGATAATATTGACCGCATGTTTACCTGCTGGCATAATCGCTTCATGCACAAGCATTTTGACTAAGCGTCCTTGCGCATCAAAAACCGTAAGACTGACTTGGCTGGCTTTTGGCAAATCAATGAAAGCAGTTGTTTGTTCCTGAAATGGATT
>CALFWI010000350.1 GCA_937928615.1 uncultured Saprospiraceae bacterium
TATAAGCAAATATGCTATTTTAAACCGATTTTTCAAAAAATATATAAAAAAAAATGCTCTAAATCAACGGATTTAGAGCATTTTAGTTACATCAGACATAAAAATACCTGATTTTGTCTTATGAGCTTGTTCTAAAGTGTATTGTTAGCATTTTATAAAACAACTAATTTTTCATGTATTTGTGTAGTTAGGAGTATAAAGTTAAGTATAAAAATTATCTCCAACAATCAAAATTAATGTTAAAAAAATGTAAAATGATAAATGTAAAATTTATTTATACGCTATAGTTTTTAATTAATTAGCTAATTCTTCCACCAAACGAGAGATTTGTGCTAACCTATCCTTATCTAAAGAATAATAAATAAATTTGCCGTGACGGTCAGTAGCCACAACACCAGCTCTACGCAAGATTGCCAAATGTTGAGAAGCAACAGACTGTTCTAATCGTAATTTGATATAAATATCAGTAACGGTCATACTCTGATTCTCTTCTAACAAATCGATAATTCTCTGGCGTAATTTGTGGTTGATAGCTCTTAGTACTAATACTGCTTTTCTTAGTTCAGCATAATCTAATTGGATGTCAGCGGCAGGCCCCTTCTGTAATGTAACAGTTTCGTTTTTCTGCTTTCTCATAACTATGTTTTGCAATTTAAAAAATTATTGAATATTTGATATCGTATATTCCAAATACGATGCCAAAATAATAAATTAAAGTTTTCTCTAAGCTATAAAGTTATTGAGAAAGAGTCAGAAATAAAAATTAAATTTTAAAAATGGTAAAAAAATATCATATCTAAAAATAACGTATAGAAGGTATATTTAAGGTATTTTTTTAATAATAGGCTATTTTCTATCACTTTAAAAATCCTCATAATATTTTCTTAGGGGTCGTGATATTTGGTGGTTTTAAGTAATCTGGTTCAAAATAAGCAACTGATTCAAACTGTTTATTTTCAAAAGCTTTGAAGGCAAGTGGCGCTAAATGTTTAGCCGCACAAAGAATATTTGTAAAAATAAATTGGGAACTATTGACTACTTTTTTTATTTTTTCAGCCCCATTACCCGCAAAAACAATCTTTTTTTGTGCTTTTATAGCCAAATCAAAAGTTTTTTCGTCTAAGATTAAAGGTTGCATGGGCAAAGTACAAATCATTCCTGCTTCATAAAAAGCAGTATAAACTTCCATTCTTCGAGCATCTATCATCGGCGCATAGATCGTTCCTTGTTCTATCTTAGAAGCCGCTAACGCTAAGGATTCCAGCGTATTTACAGCGATTAGGGGCTTGTCTAAGGCATAGCAGATTCCCTTTGCAATAGAAGTACCAATCCGTAAAGAAGTATAAGAACCAGGACCGCTGCTGATAGCAATAGCGTCTAAGTCTTGCATAGCAATACCCGCTTCCATCAAACAAGACTCAATCATTAAAGTTGTTTCCTTCGCATGCGAAAAAGTCGATGAACCGTCCTTCGTTGCAAGTATTTTTTCTCCTTTACTCACACATACAGAACCTATATCCGTTGCTGTTTCTATGTTTAAAATAATAGCCATCTGCAATATTACCAAATTACCCAAAAAGTTGAAGTAATTTTTAATAATCAATTTATAATTTTCGATTTAAAAATACGAAAATTCAATTCTTTTTCTAGGTTAATTGATTTTCCCAAAACTTCAAAAGTCTAAAAATCGTTAAAGTAGTATTAATAGTGAGCTAAAATACAGTTTGGCGCTGTTTTAGAAGCAGTTATTTACGATATTTGTTGAAGCCCTCTTTCCCAAATTAGAATAACAATTAAAGTCAGCACCTAATCATATAAAATTAATAGCATGATGAATAAATTATTTTTAGTCGTAATAATTGCGCTCTTATCAATAGGAAGTGCAACCGCACAAGGTATTGATTTTTTCCACGGAACATGGGCAGAAGCATTGGCCAAGTCAAAAGAAGTCGGAAAACCTATTTTTGTAGATGCATATGCCGTTTGGTGTGGTCCGTGTAAGCGAATGGCTAGAGAAGTCTTTACGAGAAAAGATGTGGGTGATTTTTACAATGCTAATTTCATTAATTTAAAAATGGATATGGAGAAAGAAGAAAATTTAGTCTTCCGTCAGAAATATCCTGTCTCTGCTTTCCCTACGCTATTTTATATTAAAAGTGATGGAGAGGTGATACGAAAAGTCAAAGGCGCACAAAAAGCAGAAAGTTTTATTCAATTAGGTAAATCTATTTTGTCAAAAATTGATTATAGTGCAGATTATGTGAAAGAATATGAAAAAGGAAATAGAGACCCTGAATTTATTTTAAAATATTTGGAGTCTTTGACCAAATCAAATAAGCCAAGTATTAAAGTGGCGAACTTGTACTTAAAAAGTCAAAAAGATTTATCTTCAGAAATCAATCAAAAAATAATTTTTGCAGCGACAACAGAAGCCGATTCAAAAATTTTCGACCAATTAATTGATAATAGAAAAAAGATTGAAAAGATTGTTGGTAAAGAAGCCGTAGCCGCTAAAATTGAAAAAGCATGTAAGGCGACCGTGTTAAAAGCCATTGAATATGAATTCCCAGATTTGTTAGAAGAAGCAACGGCTAAAATGAAAGCACATGTCCCTAAAAAAGCAGCTCGTTTTGCAATTCTGTCGGAGTTAGATTTTTGTATAGCCATGGGTGATGCGAAAAAATATGCCAAATGTTGTAGTGATTATGTCAAGAAAGAAGCAAAAAATGATGATAAGGAATTGCATAAATTAGCCCAGCAAATGGAAAGCAATTTCAAGAATGACGCAACAGTCATGAAGCAAGCAGAAAAAATTGCCAAAAAAGCCTTAGATAAAAATGGCGAAATACTTGATTATCACTTAACTTACGCCTCTATTTTAAGTTATAATGGCAAAAAAACAGAAGCCCTTAAGATAGCTAATAACTCCTTAGATATTGCTCAAAGACAAGGCGGTTTACAAAAAGTACATCGTTTGATTAAACGTATCGAAGGGTAAATTCAGTTACCAGTTACCGGTTACCAGTTACCAGTTTTGCACACCACCTGTAATAACTGGTAACTCGCAACTGGCAACTCGTAACCGACAACTGGCAACGGGCAACCAACAACAAACAAATCATGAAAAAATATACACTTACCTGCTTAATATGTTTCTGCTCCTTATACAGTTTTGCACAAGAGGGCATCAAGTTTTTAGAGGCAGAATTTGGAGAAGTTTTAGCTTTAGCCGAATTAGAAGGAAAATTAGTGTTTCTAGATGCTTATACAGATTGGTGCGGCCCTTGCAAAAAAATGGACAAAGAGGTTTTTTCTCAAAAAGAAGTAGGTGATTTTTATAACACTAATTTTCTAAGTGTTAAAATCAATATGGAAAAAGGGGAAGGTCTGTCTTTGGCAGAAAAATACTTTATTTTCGCTTATCCTTCTCTACTCTTTGTGAATTACGATGGAACAGTAGCCCATCGTTACGCTGGTTCTCTAGACGAAAAAGGCATTTTATCATTAGGCGGATTAGCATTAGACGAAGGCAGTAATTTAGAAGCCTTAAATCTCCAATATAAAGAAGGTGAAAGAAGTCCTGATTTTCTCTTAAAATACTTACAAGCAAGCTTTCAAGGAGGAAGTGGGAATCATGTAAAAATTTTAGAAGATTACTTAGCAACTCAAACCGATTGGAATACCTCAGACAATAAAGATTTACTTTTCAATCTACTAGACCATCCAAACTCTAAATTATTTGACCATTTAGTTCAAAATAAAGCCGACTACGCAGAAGCGTATGGCGCTTCAACGGTTACCAATAAGATTCAAAGCTTAGTTTATGAATCTTTAAGCAAGGGAACAACCAAATTAGCAGATGCAGACCAGTTATTCAGTAGAGCTTATCCTAAAGATGCTAAAAAATTAGCCGCTCATTACAAAATGGCACATTACCAGCAAAGAGAGGATGGCAAAGGATATGCAGCTGCCGCCATAGCCTATGTTAAAAATTTCCCTGATATTGGTTTAGAGGAATTAAACGATATTTCTTGGGGCTTTTACGACATTGTAGAAGAGAAAAAATCACTAAAAAAAGCGTTAAAGTGGGCAAAAAAATCCGTTCAAAAAGATAATTCTTACCTTAATAATGACACCTTAGCTTCCCTTTATCAAAAAATAGGAAAAGGCAAAAAAGCGATTAAAATAGCTACTAAAGCAATTGCGATAGCTAAGGTTTCGGGAGAAGATTATTCTGCCTCAACAGCATTGATTCGGGAAATTGAAGAAGATAGAAAAGAGGGGAAGTAAAATGCTTGTTATGACCGAGGACAAATAGTCCAAATTGTACTCGGTCATATCAAGGATAGAGTGTGTTTTTTGTTAACTTAAGTTAAAGTTAAGACCTAGTTTTTAGTGGAATCTTCTGCTACTAGAAAAGAAGTTTGAAGCAAGAACAACGCCACCGCCAATAGTGAAAGAGCCTAATGCAATGTAAAGAATCAGCATGAGTTTTTTTTTAAAGTTTGTGTTAAAAGATTAAATTTAACTTTGGATTAGTCTCGGAGAAAAAATTTGCTGATGTTCGGATTTTTAATTGCAAAAAATTTGCATTTTTTTGTAGGAATTGGTTAGCTGAGGTTCTAAATATGCTATAAATGTAAGTACAATTACTCATAAATCCAAAAGAAAGTTTCGCATTAGTTAAAAAAATATATCACATTGCTATTTTTTGTCATATCAAGTAGTTTGGTATTAGTTCTAGTAATTATTTTACGTTCTTTTCTACAAAAAATGTCCTTATTTTTATAGTTCTTATACAAAAAAGAAAAATCAACAATTATACGTCCTTATCCCTTTTTGTTAAAATTTAGCTTACTTTATGAATATCGTTTTTTTATTCCGTACCAAATTCTATGTAATTAATACCGAATAATAACTACTTCCTACTCAAAGTTATTTCAAGAATACACTTATCGTTCCCTTCGTGTGAGCCTAAGCTTTTTTATAACTTATGAATCCACCACAAATTGTCCTCCATAGCTTGAAAGTTAATTTCCAAGTAAATATTTGTCAAAGACACCTCATTCCAAAGCAGTAACCTTGCGTATTTATTTTGCTCCACCCCATAAAATAATGTTGATGCTAAAAGTTTTAGTACGGTAGGTCTCCAATAAAAATCGGAATAGGCTGTGAAATACGCTTACCAAACGACTTACCTTTTATGACCTTTGTCCTATAATAAATATTAAATCATAAAAGCCAATTACTATGAATTTTGCCCCAAAAATAGCAACTATTACCACTAATTTTCTCACCTATGTTATGCCTAAAAAAAACAAAAAAGAAAAGGTATTTATTGTTTATATCCCTATGGATTCATCGAATCAAAAAAGCAAATCACCAAAGGGACAACTCTTAGCTGATTTCCAAGCCTTGATTCAAGCACATTATAACGATGACCAACTAAAAATAAAAGACTTTGCCGATAAAATGCATTTAACAGAAAATCAACTCTATCGAAAAATTAAAGCCTTAACCAATCAAAATCCGATTACCCATCTTCGCTTATATCGCTTAGGCAAAGCCTTGGATTTATTGGAACATGCCCCAGAACTCACCATTGCTGAAATTGCTTACCAAGTAGGGTTTAATGACCCTAATTATTTTAGTCGTGCCTTTTCTGCCACTTTTGGTATGACGCCTCGGGAGAAACGACGAGCGTTTGAGTAGGAAGCACGCTACTGCTGTTATAAAAAAAAGAAAAGCGATAACCAACCCAAAGTCAGTTATCGCTTTTTTATAATCAATCATCTAATAATCAATCAACCATCAAACCCCAGCAGCTTCCTTAATAACCGCCACCACATCAGGATTCAACAAAGTAGAAATATCCCCCAAATTACTAGCATCGCCAGAAGCAATCTTCCGCAAAATACGGCGCATAATTTTACCAGAACGCGTCTTTGGCAAACCAGGGACGACTAACATTTTATCAGGCTTCGCAATCGGGCCAATTTCTCTGACGACTACATCTCTCACAGATTTTTCAAAAGCTCCATCACCAACCGTTCCTTCTTGTGCGATGATATAAGCAAAAATACCTTGCCCTTTAATATCATGCGGATAACCCACTACCGCAGATTCAATCACCGCAGGATGTTCATTAATGGCATTTTCGACTTCGGCTGTCCCCATTCTATGTCCAGAAACATTGATGACATCATCTACTCGACCGATAATTCTTAAGCGACCTTCGCTATCTCTTCGACAGCCATCGCCAGTAAAATACATATTGTCAAAAGAAGAAAAATAAACTTGTCGGCAACGTTCGTGGTCGCCATAAGTCGTCCGAATCATAGACGGCCAAGGGAATTTGATACATAATAAACCTTCTACATCATTGCCTTCCACTAAAACCCCTTGCGAATCCACCAACACAGGTTGGACCCCTGGCATTGGATAAGACGCATAACAGGGTTTAGTATCGGTAATCCCCGGTAAAGGGGTAATCATAATACCACCCGTTTCCGTCTGCCACCAAGTATCTACGATTGGGGCATTGCCTTTTCCAACTTTTTCATTGTACCA
>CALFWI010000351.1 GCA_937928615.1 uncultured Saprospiraceae bacterium
TCGGTTAACAAATCTTTACAAGAGGTCATCAATAAAATTCCTGATTGGTCAGGCGGCACTAAGATTGGCGCTTCCCTACAGCAATTTAATACCGAATTTGGACATAGACACTTAACGTCTAAAACGTTGGTCATTGTCTTAAGTGATGGTTGGGACACAGATGAAATAGACCTAGTAGGGGAGAACATGAAGCAAATTCACCGAAAAGCCTTAAAAGTATTATGGCTCAATCCTTTGGCGGGTAGTGGAGATTGGCAACCAGAAGTACGAGGCATGAAAGCAGCCTTGCCTTATGTGGATGCTCTTTTACCTTTTCACAATATAGAAAGTTTGAGAACGATGGTCAATAATATGAAGCTTTAGAGAGCTAGCAATTTTTTACTTACATAGACGCATTAGGAGGATGGAAAACGGATTTTGATGGATTGAACATGAACCAATTTTGTTTGTGAACCGCTTGCGGATGGGAATGCGAACGGATTTTTTTAATAATTCACACTATTTATTTTGCGTAAATTTCTATTACATCTCAATTCGTGGGGGAAAACTATTTGTACTGTAAAACCTGTTGCCATACATCTGCTGCCAAAAATTACCTATTAACACTAATCAAAGGCAAGGAAACAATAAAAGAAGAAGAAGTAGCAATCACATCTACCGCCTCATTAGAAAAGAAACGATAGCGATTCTTAATATTTTCTAGCCCGAATTTAGTCGAATCTTTGATTTGCTTTTTCTTCTGTAAATTGTTTTCAACGATTAATTTACCGTTATCGTTAATCAGTACTTTTATTTTGAGTGGTTTGGAAGAAGAAATGATATTATGTTTGATGGCATTCTCAAATAAAATTTGTAAAGAAAGCGGAATAATTTTATCCGTTAATCTGGCTTTAGGGATATCAATATCTACTTGCAAATTTTCTTCAAATCGTTCTTTTAATAGGAAGATATAAGAATTTAGAAAATCTAATTCTTTCTGTAATGGAATGAGTTTTTCATCGCTCATCTCTAAAATATAACGATAAACTTTAGAGAGTTTTTGGACAAATTTGACCGATTTCTCTGCGTCTTCTGGAATTAGATAAGCTAAAGTATTAAGGCTATTAAATAAAAAATGAGGATTGACTTTACTTTTTAGCCCTTCTAATTGGGACTTAATATTTTCTCGTTGTAACTCTTCTTTTTCTTGTATGGACTGTTTTAGTTGTTGATAGAAGTAGATGCTTTCGTAAATAGCTACTACTAAAAATATCATTACAAGACTGGAAACGGACATCGAAACACCTGGTAGTATATTATCTATTTTGATAAAGGCTTGTACACAAACCTTGGCTAAAATAGGGTCTAAAACAAAATAGGTGACAACGACTAAAATTAATTCAAAACCTATCCTTTTTCCTGCATCTTCAAAAAGCGGAAACTTGGTCCTTACAAAAACAAATATTTTTCGAAAAGCAAAAATATAAATACAGGCGTGGATGAAAGTAATAATAACAGAGGTCCGATACCAATCTGGTTGGTGCGCATCTGCTCCATTATATTGTACAAACATAAAAGGCATGATTAAACTAACGATTGGAATGCCTAATATCAGCAACCACGTATCATCAAAACCTAGTACTTGTTTTCTTTTACAAATTTTCATCGCATCTATTTATTGAAAAACGAATTATCGTTATTAACTTCCTCTACAGTAATTCCAAAATTTCGTTCACTACTTTATCCCGCAAACTCCATAAGATAAAATGATCGCCACCTTCAATTATCTCTACCTTCACCTTTTCGCTGTTAATCAACATCTTTTTGGCAAAATCAGCATTTCCTTTTGGTACTAAGTTATCTAATTCTCCTTGGATAACTGTTACAGGCGGCTTAATTTTTTCCCAAAGCGGTAACATTTTGCGCAATTCGCCCTCTAATGGCAAAATTTCTTGATTACAAACCCGCAAGGCTTTGGGCAATAACCAACGCAAGATACGCCAATTTAAGGGCTTTCTCCACCATTCATTCGGTTCTAAATCAGGGTCTATCGAACCTGCTATAATGACCAATCCATTTATTAAATGGGGGAAATCCATTGCCATTCTAGCAATAACAGGGCCACCAAAAGAATGTCCAACTAATATCGTTTTATTAGTACTATACTTTTCTAAAATTGGTAAAAACGCTTTGGCTTGCATTTTTAAAGACCGTTGCGCTTTACCTAAATTAGAATAGCCAAATCCAGGTCTATCCACAGCAACTAAATGTACTTTTTCCAGTAAACTACTATCCTGCATATAGTCCAAATAAGCACTCGAAGAACCAGGGGAACCATGCACTAAAAGGACTAAGGGTAAAGTAGTGTCGCCAATATGGGTGTATTGATTTCGTTGTTTACCAATTTTATAGTATTCAACAGTCGGGGTGATTTTTGTACTTGCCCTAAGGGCGGTTATTTGCTTTTGGGGGCTTTCTCTAAAAGCACAAAAATTCAGTTGGGTGATTCCGAATAAACTAATTAAAATACTAAGAGGAATAAGGTATCG
>CALFWI010000352.1 GCA_937928615.1 uncultured Saprospiraceae bacterium
CAGTGACCAATTTTCATAAAAGGTATTGAAAATCAAGTTTAAATTTGTCTGAGAACGAATTTAATCAAATGAAACACCATTTATTATTAACATCGAAGAAAGTACCCATTTTTTCGATGAATGAACGAAATTGGCAGAGCAGAAAAGCGGTACGCCTCTCTGCCTTTAGTTAATAATTAAAAACGTATTTATTCAGCAAAGGGCTTAGCGCAAAGGGCGGAGGCGTTTAAATGAACAAGCGGTTAATTAATTTGAAGGTTTAAAAGAGAAAATCTTTCAAATACAAATAGATTTTCCTAACGCCCTTTGCTAAATAGTTACTTAAAAACTAGAACATGAGTATTGAAGCGTTAAATCAATCTTTTACCTTGCCAGCATCTGGTGTAACGGTTAAAAATAGAATTGCAAAATCTGCCCTAAGTGAGGGGATAGCAGAAGTCAACGGCCGACCATCTGAAGCGTTGTTTAATTTATATGACCAGTGGGGAAAAGGAGAAGCTGGTATTTTGATTTCTGGAAATGTGATGGTCGATAAAGCACATTTGGTGAACGCCAATGTGATGATTGCGGAAGATGATGAATTTTTAGCTGACTTTACGACTTTAGCAGACAAAGCACAGGCGCACGGTTCTCATTTGTGGATGCAGATTAATCATCCAGGCCGACAAGCGCCGATTTACCTAGATAAAGCGCCTGTTAGTGCTTCCGATGTTGGCATGCCGAGTAAATTGTACGTCAAACCTAAGCCTTTGACAGAGGACGAAATTTATGATTTGATTGACCGTTATGGAACGGCTGCTTTAATTGCTAAAAAATCAGGCATGAAAGGCGCGCAAATTCACGGAGCGCACGGTTATTTAGTGAGTCAATTTTTATCGCCTTTGACCAATATCCGAAAGGATAAATGGGGTGGTTCATTAGAGAATAGAGCCAGATTTGTCTTGGAAATTTATCGGGATATGCGGAAGAAAGTAGGGACTGATTTTCCATTAGGTATCAAAATAAATTCAGCGGATTTCCAAAGAGGTGCTTTTACGGAAGAAGAATCGATGGAAGTTATCCAAATGTTGGATGCAGAAGGAATGGATTTAATTGAAGTGTCAGGAGGAACTTATGAAAGAGCGGCAATGGTCGGAACGCAACAAAAAGAATCCACCAAAAAACGAGAGGCTTATTTTATGGACTTTATCGTTAAAGTTCGGGAGAAAATTAAAAGCCCATTAATGCTAACGGGTGGTTTCCGAACAGCGACGACGATGGCAGCAGCTATTGAGAATAAAGAATTAGATTTTGTTGGTTTGGGCCGTCCATTTTGTGTGTTCCCGAATGTAGCGAAAGATTTGTTAAGTGGCGAAATGACAGATTGTTCTGTACCCGATTTATTGACGGGCGTACCTAAAATTGATATGACGGGCATGTTACAAACGCCTTGGCATCAATTCCAATTAGTCCGAATGGGCAAAGGCTTAAAACCTGACCCTAATATGGATGTTTGGGAGGTTTATGAAAAGGTGACTGGGAGAAAACGGCCAGTTTAAGCGATAAAGTAAACCTTAAATCATAAATCCATTTTGTTTTAACTTAGATGGATTTATGATTTATGATTTTGACTACTGCTGCCCATTGCCTACTATATCACTGGTAACTGGTAACCGACAACTGTCAAACCTGCTCCTTGCCTGCCTTTAATTCTGCCTGCAAAGCCTCCAATTCTGTCCAACTCCAATTAGCGGCTAAAGCAGCCTGTTCTGGCCAAGTGTTTGGGTCATGCGCTGCATAAATACTACCACCAGCTTTTAGCAATTTTTTCAATTCTCCAATACCTGTTTTGGATAATTTTTTCCAAGTATAAATGTTGGCATTATTTAAGAGTACTTCAATTTTAGGACCGATGCCTTCAATCACTTTTAAATCGTCAAATTCAATCTGTCGTTCTTTTCTTTTTCTTTGACTAATTAATTCTGCCTCTAAATCTTTAAAATTTTTCCATTGTCCAGCCGCTAATAATTTTGCTTGTTGGGGCCAATTAAGCGGATTGTATATTTCATAGCGTTTACCTCCTTTTTTAAGAATAGCATTTAATTGGTCAACCTCTGTTTTTGCTAAATCTGACCAGTTTTTGATGCCAGCTTTATGTAATAGGGTACTTACTTTGGGGGGAATACCTTCGACAATATCTAAACTAGTAGGAGCGTAAACAATACCATAGCTACTGCTATCATTGATAGAGCTAAGTAGACCTTCTAATTCTTTCAGCCGTTTCTTTTCTGCTGCATGTGTGGTCTGTTGCGCATCAAAATTCATCTTTAAAGCCTCATATTCTTGTGTTAATTGTTCGCCTGCTGGACTTTCTTGCTTTTCACTGGTTTCTATGGCTTCCAATTTACTTTCTGCTAAAGTAAACTGTTCTCGAAGTAATTGAAATTGAGCCGTCAAATCTTTATGTTTGGTATTTAATTTTTCATATTGTCTTTCTAAATCTGTATTTTTTTCGGTTAAATTTTTATTGCTAATATAAAGTGCTTGACTAGTCGCTTTTACATCGCCAAAATTTTTCAATTGACTAGAAGAAGATTGTATTTTATTCGTTTGTGCTTCTAGTTTGGCTGATAGTTGCCTATAATTTTCTTCTTTTTGATTTAATAAGGCTTGAGTAGCTCTTAATTTTGGTAAAACCTTTTCTTCTAGCTCTTCTTTCAATGTCGCATAATCCGTCTGTAATTGACCATGCGTTTCCGTTAATAAACTTAATTTTTCTTGGGTTTCTTCAGTGGCTATTTCGGAAGCTATCGTTGCTTCTTCTGCTTGCACCAATTGATCATGCGTTTCTTTTAAAGCGTGATATTGATTGTTTAGTTTAGTGTGTTCATTTCGCAATTGATTATAATCTTCTTTTAAAGCCTCATAACTAGCTTGCAACTCATGATTCTTTTGTAAGATTATTGCTTCTTGTACATCTACCATTTGAGGCGTAGGCGTAAGGGCTAACTTTCGAGATTGGGAAGCACCGATTAATTTTTCTATTTCATCATCTTCATCCGTGTAGCCATTTTCTTGACGTTGAACGGTGGTGGCGGCAATTTCCCCTTTATCGGCTAATAGTTGTTCTAGTTTAGCTACTTCTTCTTTTAAATCTGTTTTATCGTCTGTAAGGGTTTCAATTTGTTCTTCTAAACGATCAAGAGTCGTAATGGCATTATTATACTTTGAATCGAGTGCATTATAATTAGATTCCATCGATTCATAGCTATCCAATAAAGATTGGCGCTCTTCATCTACTTGTTCGTATAAATTTTTAGTGTTAGACTGATTAGCTAAAAAACCTTGATGTTTGGTATTTAATTCTTGATAGTTGTCCATTAGGTCTGCCAATCCTTGCTTCACTTTAGCGTGTTCCGCTTTCAAATGCTCATGTTGGTTTTGCAGTACATCATATTGTGGTTGCACCTTATCCAAAGACTTTCTTAAGGTTTCAATTTCTTTTTTATCTTCTTTTTTATAGAAATTCCAGTAAAAGAGCAATGCCAATAGAAATGCGCCTATAAGAAAAAAGGCAACTTCTACGGTAGCTCCTAAGATAGAACCAATAATGGTGGTGGTTTGTAATAATAACTGCATAGTTTTTAAGGTTCGGCTATTTTTAGTCTTTGTTTATAAGCTCATTTACTCATTCCTCTCGGATATCTATCTCAATTCGTCGGTTATCTAACTTTCCAAGGTCTGTTGTATTATCTCCCACAGGTTCATCTTCTCCTCTAGAAGTCGTTTCTATTTGTTCTCTGGGAACGCCTTTTTCTTTTAAGACGTCTCGAATATCTTTAGCATTTCTAAGGGCAATCGTAAAATTCAATTCACTATCGCCGTAACTATCTGTATGCCCCTTTAAGATTACTTTTTCTCCAGTGGCTATTAATCGAGTCGCTAATTTATCAAATAATTCCTCAAAATCCTCAGTTTTGATTCGCTTATTAGGATGATTAACCGTGTAATAGTCTAGCTCTTCATCTGGGGTGTATCCGTCTACCCACTCGTAGAATACGGCCTCTACTAAACTATCCGTTGTATAAGTTAAAAAACTGGAGGTATCTGAATAAATTTCAATTCTATCTTCTGGTAATCTATTGATTAATAATTTTTTTAATTCCGCAGCTCTTGCTATCCCTAATTCATAATCGAGTCCCATTTGTTCTGCTGGACTGTTTAATCCCGTAATTTGTAATAATTGCCCATCTTGACCTTTTGCTAAAATAGAATCTATCAGTGCGGAATTGCCAGCTTGTACAATTAAACCATAAGTAGAAGGTTTGAACAATAATTGTAGCTTTTTAGGAAAGGAGGTAGCGGAAGTAATAATTGGCTTAGCAACAGCTGTGGTGGTTACTTGCTTAGGGGTGGACGCACCAAGTTGCTTGATGTTATAGACATAATGCCACCAAAAAAAGACACTCCAAAGTATAAAGGGTAGTAAATAAATATAAGCTTTTCTCATAGTTTTTACTTCTTTTGGAAAAGTTTACGTGACGGAATAGTGCTAGTGATTTTTTAGCAGTTTAAAATTATCAATACTTAATCTGAAGATTTGATAATTCAAATATAAAGATATGTATTATGTATAATTTTAATACGTAAACTGTTTAAAAGAAGTTGATTTTTTTGTGTGTAGTTTTGAATTTTATTTAAAAAATAATGAAACTTAGTCCTAAAAAGAGAAATAACGCTCATTTAGGGGGTAAATAACAATATTTTTTAAGTATCAGCTCAAACTTATAAAAAATTACTTGAAAAAGTAAGTCATTTGTAATTATATTGCTGTCTATAAGGAAAATTTAGATTTTGCCTAAGCTTACAATTATCCCTCCAATTCAGATTTTTATTGGGTTTACTATCTATTATTACTACGAGAACTACAAACTATTTTAAATTAAACAAATGTGGGAAATTATTTTTTGGGCTGGTATGGCTATCGTGTTTTATAATTTTATTGGCTATGGGGTAATAGCTTATATTTTTGTAAAACTTAAACAACTTTTTAAACAAACAGACGC
>CALFWI010000353.1 GCA_937928615.1 uncultured Saprospiraceae bacterium
ATCAGCTAGTTGAATGAATCCGTCGTAAATACTCAATCCCTTGTTTTACTAAACTATACTCGTCAAAAAAACTTTGTGGTCCCTATGAACTCCGTCCCTCCGTGGTAAAAAATACTTTTTGAGAATTTACAACCTATCAAAATATCCGTGTTAGAAAATATCTAAGTTATCTCAAGTATTTATAAGGCAATTATCCGTTATCAATGTTTCAAATAAGCATCAATGACTATTCTAATCGTATTATAAAGCGGTTTCTTTTGCAAAAATTCCCCAACAGGCATCCATTCACATAATTCAATGTCTTCTTCAATTTCAGGCTTTAAAACCGTTTCTTTCGTTGTCATTTTATACCAATAGGTTCTTTTAATGACTCGCTTACCTTTTCTATTTTTGTAAGTATGATTCGTTTCCAATAAAAAGGCGCCTAATTCAACCACCTTTAATCCTGTTTCTTCTTGAACTTCTCTAATCGCTGCCGCCTCTTTGGTTTCTCCTTTATCTATTTTTCCTTTGGGTAAATCCCATGAACCTCTGCGGTACATGGTCAGGATTTCCTCTTTTTCATTGGCCACGACCCCTCCACCTGCTTCCAAAATTTTATATAAACTTTCAAAATCTTTTTTTAGTTGCGCCACATCATGGTGATAAATAATAATAGATGCCAACCGCTGGGTTTTTTCTAACATATCAATTGGGTTCATTAGAGAACGAGGTTTCCCATTATACCGAATCAACAAATTTTTAGTGGTATCTAAAGAATCTGTAACCAATTCGTCATTTTGAATGAGGATTAATGGGGTTTCATTGATATAGATTTCGTACATTTGCCAAAATTTTTGCTTAGAGAATTATAAATGATATAAATGCCCTTTGGGAGAAACGAATTAAACAATTGTTAATCAAGTAGTTAAATCTACAACTTAACAGTGTTGTCAAATTATTCAGTCCAAAACTACTAATGTATTCCTTTACTGAAAATTAGACCTTTTTGTTATTTCTCGGCAGGCTGCTATCCAATAAAAATTAGATTAGATGAATATAGCTGCTGAAGTTGCCAAAAGATTGCTGCAAATTAAAGCAATTAAGCTTAGTCCTCAAACCCCATTCACCTGGGCTTCTGGTATTTTATCTCCCATTTACTGCGATAATAGAATTGTTTTATCCCATCCAGAAGCTAGAAATTACGTCAAAGCTGCTTTTGCTGAGTGTTCCAAAAAGTTTCCAAAATTTGATAAAGTTGCAGGTGTTGCGACGGCAGGTATTGCCCACGGCGCACTCTTAGCAGATGCCCTAGATTTACCTTTTATATATGTTCGAGATAAGGCAAAAAAACACGGTCGGCAAAATCAAATTGAAGGCGAATTAAATACTGGGGAGCGAGTTTTAGTGATTGAAGATTTAATTTCTACAGGAGGAAGTTCACTAAGAGCAATTGATGCATTAGTCGAAGCAGGTGCAGAAGTAGTAGGCATTGCGGCCATTTTCACCTACGGCTTTGATAAAGCTAAAAACGCCTTTAAAGATGCAGGATATCAGATGGAAACGCTCTCTAATTATGATATTTTAATAAATGAGGCGTTAAAAACAAACTTTATAGCCGAATCTGACGTACAATTGCTCAAAAATTGGCGTAAAAAAGTCAATGCAGGCAACGCTAAAAAATAAGCATTTAGATGAAACACTATTAATTATTACAATTAATTCCTATTACCAAGCTCATCTACAAACCATCACATAATCTCCCAACACTTATCCAAGAGAAAAATTAAAGTTCGAGTAAACTATTAAAAAAACATCAAATCGTATTAATATTTTTATAATATATTATACATTTGTGCCTTTTTAACAGCTTAAGAACAATAACAACTGACATATACACCTAAAATTCTTGCAGCAGCTTTTTGCTGTATTCAATTTTAGTCATAAAAAACTGATTACAAAACCACATTTAATGAAGCTCATTACTGCAAAATCAGAAAAATTTCTAAAGAAATATTTAAATAATGCTTCTCCAACTGGCTTTGAAGCACCAGGACAGAAATTATGGTTGGAATACATCAAACCATACATCGATGAATGGAAGATAGACAATTATGGAACCGTCTATGGGATTATCAATCCAGAAAAAGAGTATACAGTTGTCATTGAAGGGCATGCGGATGAAATCTCTTGGTTTGTACATCATATTTCTGATGATGGCTTTATTGGGGTAATGAGAAATGGCGGTTCTGATCAAATGATTGCCCCATCAAAAAGAGTAAATATTCATACTAAAAATGGATATGTACGAGGTGTTTTTGGCTGGCCAGCGATTCATACCAGAAAAGGAAAAGATGCCAATTTAGCACCGACTGTTGAAAACATTTTCATTGATGTGGGAGCCGAAGATAAAGAAGAGGTAGAAAAAATGGGGATCCATGTAGGTTGTGTGATTACTTATGTGGACGAGATGGAAGTATTGAACAAAAAATATTATGTCGGTAAGGCATTAGATAATAAAATGGGTGGTTTTTGTATCGCAGAAGTAGCTCGTTTGATTAAAGAAAATAAGATTGACTTACCTTATAGATTGTGTATCGTTAATTCAGTGCAAGAGGAAATTGGTCTAAGAGGAGCACAGATGATTGCAGATACCATTAAGCCTAATGTTGCTATAGTGACAGATGTTACGCATGATACCCACACCCCATTGGTGAGTATTAAAAAGCATGGCGATGTAAAAGCAGGAAATGGTCCATCTGTTACTTATGCACCAGCTGTTCATAACAAATTATTAGGTTTAATTACAGATACTGCAGAAAAGCATAAAATTGATATTCAAAGAGAAGTCGCTTCTAGAAGTACAGGTACAGACACAGATGCCTTTGCTTATTCTAATGGCGGTGTCCCTTCTGCTTTGATTTCTTTGCCTTTAAGATATATGCATACAACGGTAGAAATGGCACATAAGAAGGATGTAGAAGGGGTGATTAAATTAATTTATGAAACGCTAATGAATATTGAAGATGGGCATGATTTTAGGTATTTTTCTTAATACAGGTGAACTTTAGTTCACCGTTAAAATATGCTATGAACTAAAATTCATCTACCTATAAAAAAAGAGGCGCTTGTTTAAGTGCCTCTTTTTTGTTTACAACAAAACCAATGAATAAATACACCACAACTCACGAAAAGGAATAAGGTTTGCAAAAGGATAATTGCAGGAATAAGTCTTAAGGCCCAATTAAAGATGAATTTCGCTGTCATGATTCGTTATTTTTAAATATACTTTAACAGGTTAAGATTTGAACATTTTTAAAAGATTGAACAGCTCAAGTTATATGCCCAAATGGCTATATTGTTTGATGGTTATATTGTTGAGTAGGGTTTTATCCCTATTTTAAGCTACAATTA
>CALFWI010000354.1 GCA_937928615.1 uncultured Saprospiraceae bacterium
GGTGCAGTCCGTTCAGCAAGGTTTGAAATACCTCAAAGAAAATGGCGACCCAGATTTAATTCTCTCCGATATTGAATTATTAGATGGCAAAGTCTTTCGTTTATACGAACAGTATGAGGTAAAATCGCCCATTATTTTTGCGACTGCCTACGACCAATATTTATTGGAGGCTTTTCAAACCAACGGCATCGCTTATTTATTAAAACCCTATGCGGACGAAGACCTCAAAAAAGCCTTAGACAAATACCTGACCTTATTTCGTTCAGCAGATAAAGGGCAGGCATTGAATGCCTCAATGATTGAAGAATTGAAGTCTGCTTTGGCAAGTTCGCAAAAAGAATACAAAAAGCGATTTACCATCAAAAAAACATCAGGCATCTTTTTATTAAAAACAGAAAATATTGCCTATTTTACCGCAAGCGATGACCTCGTTTTTGCAATGGATGACAAAAATAAACGACATGTGGTGAATTATCGAATGTCAGATTTAGAAGATATTTTAGACCCTGCTATTTTCTTTCGCATCAATAGAAGTGACATCATTAATATTAATTTTATTGCAAAAATGGAAGCTTATTTTGGTAATCGATTGGTGGTGACTATGAAAAATGATAAGGTGGGTTTGAAGACTAGTGGGCCTAAGACGGCTGCTTTTCGGAAGTGGGTGGAGGGCATTACTTAAACAAATACTGCATAATAACCACATCATGCCATTGCCCATCTCGAAAACCCACGTCTTTTTGAGTACCCACAATGGTATAGCCCAATCGTTCATTATAAGCAATACTAGTTTGATTGCCCCCTAATATTTTAGCCACTAAATGCCGATATTTTAAATCTTTACAAACTTGCATCAGGTGCTTTTTTAAAAAAGTACCATAACCCTTACCCAATTCCGTATTGGTTAAATAAACCGCCGTTTCGCAGGTAGTGCGATACCCACTTCGGTCACTGTATTTTTTGATGATGCCCCAACCGATGACGTGCTGCTCTTTTTTTAGCACAAATAAGCGTTCTCTATCATTGAAATTGTCGACCCAATGAGCAATATCAGTTGCTGTTTTGAGGACTTCATCCATCGTTGCGCCTCCGCCTTTGATGTATTCGTTATAAATGTTGGCAATGTTTGTATAATCTGTTGGTTGCGCCAAGCTTATTTTTAAATCATTTTGCATGTTAGCATAGATTAAAAGAATTCAGATAAACTGGTAGTAAAGCCTTTAGGCTTTCCTGTCAAAGGCATTTAGGCCTGACTATGTATGGATGACTTAGTGTTTTAAGTAGCATACGCCGACCTGAAGGTCGGTGACGGGAAAGCATGAATGCTTTACTACCAGTTAAACCAATCCTTCACAAAATAAATCAATTTTCATTAAAACTTCCTCCGATAGCATTTCATTTTCCACCCAACTGTGCAAATGCCCGCCATATTCCATCCCCAAATATTCTGCTGTATTTGTAAAAGGCATACTGAACCCTTCATATTTCACGGAGTCAGAACTACAAGCAATCGAAAACATTTTCTTGCCAGTTCTTAGCTGTCGCCCCAAGGGTTTTCTGATGGTTAGCAAATCTGTCATTCGGTCAAAAAAGGTTTTTAATTGGGCACTCATGGCATACCAATAAACGGGCGTTGCAAAAATAATTTGCTCATATTGCACCATTTGTGTAGCAATTTCGACAAAACCATCCGCTTTATTATGGTGTTCATAATCAAAATAACTAATTTTATAGGCGTTTAAGTCAATGAAATCAGCATTGGTTTTAGCAATAATGGCATCAACGACCTTTCGGGTATTTCCATGACTATGGGAACTCCCCATGATGATTAAAGTATTATTTGATGGCATAGGTCTTCAACTTTACAATTCAAATTTGGTTTATAATAGTATTAATTACGAAATTAAATACAAAACTGCTCCTAAATCAATTAATCAACCAACAGGATTTAAGGTTCAGAATTTCACAATCCTGTAAATCCTACAAATCCTGTCATCTTGTAATTATTATGAAAAAAATTAACACTCTAATCCTAGTTTTCGTTTGTTTTCTGGCCCTGAATTTAACAGCCAATAACGGAACATCTCCATTAACAGCCGATTTTGTGGTGGGCAATCCTGAAGTGGCTTCTATGAATGCCATTGCTTTTGGACCAGAAGGCATTTTATTTGTAGGCGACTCTAAAAACGCTATGGTAACGGCCATTGACACGAAAGACAAGACAAGTGCCGAAGCCCCGAAACAAGTAAAAATGGCAAAAGTAGACGAACAAATCGCTGCTTTATTAGGCACAACGGCTGACCAAGTGACCATCCAAGATATGGCGGTTAACCCTATTTCTAAAATGATTTATTTTGCCGTACATCACAGCAATGGAACGCCTGTTTTATTAAAAACCGATGGTGAAACTATTCAGCATGTACCACTAACAGAAGTGAGTCATTCCAAAATTGGGTTAACGAATGCTATTGATGCCGAAAAGAAAGATAGACGAGGGAATAGTATGCGGGTATCTGCGATTTCTGACTTAAATTATTTTGAAGGAAAAGTAATGGTTTCTGGTTTATCTAACGAAGAATTTGCGTCTACTTTTAGAAGTATTCCTTTTCCTTTCAAGGCAGAACAAATGCACGCTTCTTTGGAAATTTACCATGCAGCCCATGGCAAGTATGAGACGCATGCCCCTATCAAGGCATTTTTGCCAATCAATATGGATGGAAAAGCCAATTTAGTGGCTGCTTATACTTGTACGCCTTTAGTCGTATTTCCAATGGAAAACTTAAAGCCAGGCGAGCATACAACTGGTCAAACGGTAGCAGAATTAGGGAATTGGAATGTGCCTTTAGACATCATTCAAATGGAAAAAGAAGGAAAATCGTATTTATTGATGGCCAACTCATCTAGAGCAGTGATGAAAATTGCTGTAGACCAAGTGGCTAATTTTAATGATTCTTTGACGGAAAAAGTGGCAGAACGTTCAGGTACCGCAGGCGTTGATTTTATCAATTTGCCATTTGTGAATGTACAGCAATTAGCTAAATTATCGGATAGTCAATTTATTATGTTGCAGCGAAAAGGGAACGGTGATTTAGATTTGTTGACGCAGAATAATCGGTGGTTGTAGGATTACAGGATGACAAGATTATGCAGGATTAACTGGATAGGCGATTAGTTGAAACCTTGTCATGATTTTTTGTAATAAAAAGGAAATCCGTTGTCGCTCGTATCCGTTGTATTTATTAAATAGGTACAACTGATACAAGGGACAACGGATTCTTAACTAATTAGCGTTTAGAAAATAAGCTGAGGTAATGAAAAAAACTTTGTGGCTGTACATTTTTGCATGCCTACTTTCGACGACACTCTCCAGTCAGCATTTCTCGATAATCACTGATGAAAATCATCCCTATTTTGGTTGTGTACAATTAAAAAATGTGTTGGCGGATACCTTTAAAAAAGAGGCGCTGCAAGTATTTTTATTCCCCCAAAATCCAGATAACCGAATACCGCCAATAGTTGGCAGTTGGACAAAAAAAGATGATAATATTTACTTCTGCCCACTCATTCCTTTTAGTAAAGATTTGACCTATCAAGCACGATTTCCTAAGTTGCCCTATTTTACGTTTAAACCCGTCCCGCCTAAAAATTATACCCTGACCAAATTGACACTTATTTATCCAAGTGTAACGCAGTTACCAGAGAATACGCTTAAAATGTATTTGCATTTTTCTGCCCCAATGAGTGATGGAAATGGGTATGAGTATTTACAATTAATCGAAGCAAATGGAGACACCATTACAGCACCATTTTTAGATTTGAAACCCTTATTATGGAATGAAGACCGTACTCGATTAACGGTTTGGTTTGACCCTGGAAGAGTGAAAAGGGAATTATTAAGGAATAAAAAAATGGGCGCACCTTTAGCACAAGGTCAAAATTATACTTTGCATGTTTCTAAAAACTGGAAAGATGCCAATGGGTATTCTTTAGCAGAAGGGCATCGTAAAAATATTGAGGTTATGGCAGCGGATAGAGTGGCACCTGTTCCTAAAGCGTGGACAATTATAGCCCCTAAGGCCAATACAAAAGCACCTGTTATTATCCATTTTGGAGAAGCGCTTGACCATGCTTTAGCGAAAAAATCATTGACCATTTATACTAAAAAGGGAAAAATTGTCAAAGGAGATATAACGTTAAAAGAAAACGAGACGCAATGGATTTTCACCCCTTTAATAGGTTGGCAAACCAATCCCTACCGCATTCAAATCAAAGCAGCATTAGAAGACCTCGCAGGCAATAATTTAAATCGTTTATTTGATACCGATTTGGAAAAACAAACGTCCAAAAAACAAGCCTTACCCTATTATTATATAGATTTTCGAGTAGAGTAGATTTGGTTGGTTTATTCCTTTATATTTGTAGGATGAAACCAAGAGACCCGCAGAAGATAGATAGAATTCACCAAGCGACTTTGTCACTAGTACTCGAA
>CALFWI010000355.1 GCA_937928615.1 uncultured Saprospiraceae bacterium
CCCCATCTTCGTATTGGAAGACATTTTTAAAAGAAAAACAAGTATACACCATATATCCACCACAAGTATGCACCACCCCTTTTGGCTTTCCAGTAGAACCAGAAGTGTAAAGGATGAACAACATATCTTCAGAGTTCATTGCGGCTGGTTTGCAATGCTTTTGTCTACGGTAAACGGCATCCGTCCACCAGACATCCCGAGCAGGTTCCCAATTCACTTTTCCACCCGTATTTTTATGCACAATGACTGTTTCAACACTAGTACAACCCTGTAAAATTGCTTCATCTACTACCTGCTTAACAGGAATATTTTTGGTGCCTCTAGAATTATAATCCGAACAAATCACCATTTTACAAGTCGCATCCTTGATTCTATCTGCTAAAGCAGTTGCTGAAAAGCCAGCAAAAACAACCGAGTGTACTGCCCCAATTCTAGCACAAGCCAAGACACCAATCGCTAACTCTGCCACCATTGGCATGTAAAAACAAATTCTATCGCCTTTTTTAATACCCTTCGCTCTTAGGGCATTGCCAAAACGACAAACTTCTTCGTATAATTCTCGGTAAGAATATTTTACTGTTTTTTGATTCGGGTCATTCGGTTCCCACAAAATAGCGGTTTGGTCTCCCCTATCCGCTAAATGACGGTCTAAACAATTTTCGGTAATGTTCATTTTACCACCTTTAAACCATTCTACTTCTGGCTTTCTAAAATCCCAATTCAGTACTTCGTCCCATTTTTCTTGCCATTGGAAAGTCTCCGCTTGTGCCGCCCAGAATTTTTCTGGGTTCTCGACACTTTCTTTATAAACTTTATTGTATTGCTCTAGCGACTTGATTTGTAAAGTCATGTATTTTTAATTTTAGGTTTTAGTGTTTTTGGAAAATGTTTCCAGTTACCAGTTTCCTGTTGTTGGTTGCCAGTTTTCTAATTAGTGCTAATTTCTAGATTTGGAAAAATGATAGGAAAATATTTATAAATGTCAATAATTCAGCTATTCTCTACCACAAACTGACAACTGGCAACCGACAACTGACAAACTCGGTCGCCAAAGGTAAGGAAAGATTAGAAAAAGTTTTATTTCAACCCCTATTTTTATACTTTTACCTTTGAACTTTTCAAAATATAATTTTTAATGAATAGAAGAAAAGCCATTCAACAAACTGCCTATCTCCTCGGAGGAGCTGTTTCCGCATCCATTATTGCAGGCGTCATGAGCGGTTGTCAACCTACAGGTGCGCCCGATTGGACACCGCAGTTTTTGACCAAAGAACAAGCGGCTACCATTGGCGAAATAGCAGAAACGATTTTGCCAGAAACCGATACACCAGGGGCTAAAAGTTTGCACGTCACAGAATTCATAGATTTGATGTTGAAAGATGTCTTTAGTGGTTATGACCAATTACAGTTCCCTAAAGAGCTCGCCAAATTTGAGGAAGAATGTCAATTTTTTATAGGGGGGAATTTTGTCAATGGCACGCCCGATGAGCGCCAAAAATTCTTGGTACTACAAGAGAAAAAAGCATTAATCCATCGGCAGCAAACAGGCGAAAAATCTTTTATTAACAAAATAAAAGAACTCGTTTTAACAGGCTATTTCACTTCTGAATATGCCATTACTGAATTGATGAATTTTAATCCGATTCCACAAAAATTTGAAGGTTGTATAGAGACTCCTCAGCAAATTCAAGTGGGAATTGAAGGGCGGAGTGCTTAAAAAGAAGTCAGAAATCAGACCGCTTTACTGTCAGGCCATTTCATTGTCAGACATATCTAGAAACAAGTCTGACGGCTGACAATAAATTTCAATTTATGGTCTGACAACGAAGTCGTCTCACCTCTAAATAAATAGTATGCAAGATAATAATACATTCGACGCCATAGTAGTAGGTTCAGGCATTACAGGTGGCTGGGCAGCCAAAGAACTTTGTGAAAAAGGGTTCAAAACCTTAGTTATAGAAAGAGGGCGAAAATTGGAACACGTTAAAGATTATCCGACTGCCAATACCCCAATTTGGGATTTACCGCATCGCAATCAACCAACCGCCGAAGATAGAGAAAATCATCCGATTCAATCTACTGTTTATGCCTTTAACGAAGGGACTAAACACCTCTGGATAAATGACAAAGACCATCCTTATACGACACCTCCTGACCAGCCCTTCAACTGGCTTCGAGGAAACCATGTGGGCGGGCGGTCCCTCATGTGGGGTCGACAAACTTATCGCTGGAGTGATTTGGATTTTGAAGCCAATGCCAAAGAAGGAATTGCCGTAGATTGGCCCATCCGCTATAAGGATATTGCGCCTTGGTACAGTTATGTAGAAAAATTTGTAGGCATCTCTGGACAAGCAGAAAATTTACCACATTTGCCCGATAGCGAATTCCTACCACCAATGGATATGTTTTGTGTAGAAAAAAGGCTTAAAAACAGCATTGAATCCAAATGGGCTAAACGAAGAATGACCATCGGGCGAGTAGCTAATTTAACTAAAGCACATAATGGTCGTTCTGCTTGCCAACATCGAAATTTGTGCTATAGAGGTTGTCCTTACGGAGCTTACTTTAGTGCGCAGAGTTCCACTTTACCCGCAGCAGCAGCAACGGGAAATATGACTTTACGTCCTGACTCGTTAGTAGAATCTCTTCTATTTGACAAAGACAGTAGTAAAGCGACGGGCGTTCGGGTATTGGATACTAAAACGGGTGAAACGGTAGAATATAAAGCCAAAATCATCTTTTTATGTGCGTCCACTTTAGGCTCTACCCAAATCATGTTGCAATCAAAAAGTGACCGTTTTCCGAATGGTTTTGCCAATGGAAGTGGAGAATTGGGGCATAATTTAATGGATCATTTGTTTAATCTCCATGCCTATGCGGACTTCGAGGGGGACTTAGACAAATATTATACAGGCCAACGACCTAATGGCATTTATATCCCTCGGTTTAGAAATGTTTGGGACAAACATCCTGATTATTTAAGAGGTTTTGGTTTTCAAGGAAGTGCGAGTCGTGCAGGCTGGGAAAGTAAAAGAGGACAGCCTGGATTTGGAGCAGATTTCAAAAAATCTATTACCCAATTAGGCGGTTGGAAAATGGCCATGTATGGCTTCGGAGAAATTTTACCTTACCACGATAATAAAGTACAACTCAATCCTAATAAATTTGATATTCATGGTCTACCGACTTTATATATTGAAACCAAATTGCGAGCAAATGAATTAGCGATGACTAAGGATATACTCGCTACTGCGGAAGAAATGTTGTCCGTTGCAGGTGCTAAAAATATTAGCGTTTTGGATGGGAAAGCACCGATGGGTAGTGGCATTCACGAAATGGGTACGGCTAGAATGGGCAAAGACCCTAAAACTTCGGTATTAAATAAATGGAATCAATGCCATGAAGCGAAGAATGTATTTGTAACCGATGGTTCTTGTATGACTTCGGCTTCTTGTGTAAATCCTTCTTTAACCTATATGGCTTTGACGGTTCGAGCGGTAGATTATGCGGTGAAGGAATTGAATAAACAGAATTTATAAGCTCAATTTAAGCAGGAGATGAGCGCTCTTTTATTATTAAGTAATATTGAAAAAATAACTTGAATAACTATAATTCGTGGGGTAATAAATCCGTGGGGAATTAAATGCGAAATATCCAATTTATTTTTTATCCGTTACTCAATGGCAAAGTAAAGGTAAATTTAGTCCCTTTCCCTTCCTCAGATTCTACCCAAATTTTACCTTTGTGGAGTTCAATAATTCTTTTGCAAGTTGCCAAACCAATACCTGAACCAGGATAGTCCTTTTGACTATGCAATTTATGGAAAGGGGCAAATATTTTTTCTTGATGCTTTTGCTCAATCCCAATACCATTATCTTCAATAGCTAGTTCCCAGTACTTGGCTTTTTTAGCACTATGGATTTTAATAGTCAAAGGTTCCGTTTTCTTTTTAAATTTAATTGCATTAGAAATAATATTCTGAAAAATCTGATTAATCTTTGTCGGTATCACTTCAAGAGTAGGTAGTAGAGTGCGTTCGATATTCACCTCATTGGTATCAATTTGGTTTTGTAAATTGGTCAACACATTATCCAATACTTCGTCGAGAGCTAATTTTTGAAAAGCAGTTTCCTTAACGGCGGTTAATTTTGCATAAGCCAATAAATCGGTCACCAAATGCAGCATATTCGACGAACTTTTGAGAATCAGATTCAGAAATTCCGTATTTTCTTCATCTAGCGCTTCTTTCTTTTCTAGGTCTTTCTTTAACAAATTCGCAAAACCGTTAATCGTCCGAATAGGTTGTTTAAGGTCATGGGAGGTTGCATAAGCATATTGTTCTAATTCTCGATTGCTATTTTTTAACCTTCCCTGAGTAATTTCCAGCTGTGTTGCTTGTGCAGCAAATGCTTTATTTTTAAGCTCTAAAGCTTGTTGATTAACTTCTAGTTTTTTGATTAAATTTTTATTCTCGAAATAGAAAATAGAAATTAAAATAAACGAAAAAAGAGAACTGGTAACACAAAAGACAAGGTAATAAGCTGGTGGAAACGCTAGTGTCTGTTCTCTAAAGTATTGCATCTGCTCAAGGGTATCCGCTAAGGAAAAAAGATAAAATGCCCAAATATTTACAACAACCAGCCAAAATGTTGCAGAGCGTACCTCTGACAACACATAGGCTGTCAAGGGGAGAATATACAAGAAGAAATTATCAACAGAGTAAATTCCTCCTGAAGCTAAAGACCAAATTATTTGAAAATAAGCAAGAATGGTAACAAAGGCGTTCGAAATAAGCGGAATAGAGTTCGTATATCGAAACCCAATTAATAATACGACAAGTGAAAGTATCAACCCTAAAATAGGGAAAGAAGGAGGCAAAATACCTACTTTTGAAAAAATAAATAAACAACAACACGCCAATAGACTAAAAAGCAAAACATAAACTAAGACCTTAGCTTTAGTAGCATTCTTATCAGTAGACTTCGCAACACTAGGGAAAAAATCTTTGAAATTCATTTCGCCAATTTTTGGGTTATAATACTTACTATGTCAAAATTTGTACCAAGACCCGCTATTGTTACAGAACACGCTAATCGCCCTACTGATTATGGAAATTTAATCAAAAAAACAATCTAGTAGTGCCGTTAAGTTTATTGAAGGTTTCTCTAAATCTTTGAAAGAAAGTTATATCTGGTGTAACTACTCAGGTGTCAGATGAAATAAATCCCTGCAAAATTTGTCGAATTTAGGCTATACCAATGAAATTTTGGTCGATTTAATACGCTCAATAGTTGTTAGTTCGCGGGGATTCTTGCCCCCTGAGTAGTTACGGAATATTTATTTCAATCCTTCTTCATACCCCTTAACCAATATCTCTTCTAATTCTAGATCCGATTCACTCGCTAAAATAATAGCACCTGCTTTTGTTGCTTGATTAAAAGCCATGATGGTCGTAATGCCTTGTTCTTCTCCATCATGTCCCCAAAGGTTATTTGCAGCATTCATCACAAAAAAGTGTAGACCAACCTCATTATCTACCTCACTAATTTGAGGATTAAGCATTTCAATTACCGTCGACTCTTTTAAAATTTGCGTAGTCCCAATCCGACCTTCGTTCAGCAACATCTGTAGAAATTTGTATAAATCTGCCGCATTAGAACGCAAGCCACCGTTCGGATAATCCGTAAAAGTATAAGGCGTAACGGCCTCTCCCGATTCGTATAAAGTAACCATTGGCTGATTGATTTCCGCTAATCGCCAAAAAGAATTGGTCATATTTAAAGGTGCAAAAATGTGCTCTTGGCAGTAAACGCTAAAATCCTGTTTCGTAATCTCTTCTACTAATAAGCCAATTAAAGCAGACCCTTCATTAGAATATTCATGCTGTGTCCCCGGTTGAAAATCATGAAAATTTTGAGTTGCATTATAAAATTCGCCACCAGGCACTAGATAATTTTCTAAAAAATAACGCAAAGTAACGGGGCTATCTTCATTCTCATAATACTGGTCATCCAATGCCGTTCCATCATTAATACCCGAAGTATGTGTCAATAGCATCCGAAAAGTAATGGGGGTACTTTGATTAGGCACATTAACTTCAAAAGGTAAATAATCATTAATCGCATCATCTAAATCAAATAAACCTTGGTCGTATAACTGCAATAAAGCAGTAGCAGTAATGGTCTTAGAAATAGAGGCCAATAAAAATAAATGGTCGTCCGCCAAAGCGACATCCCGTTCCTTATTAGATTGACCTAAAGTCGATTGATATTTGATTTGGTCGCCTTGAAAAATTAAGGTAGATAAAGCAGGTATTTGTTGCCTAGTCATTTCTGCTAACAGGTATGTTTCAAAGGCATTTGACGAAGTATCGATTGGGTTTTCTATTGTTGGTGTTTCTACTTCTGACACCTCTAAAAAATCGTCGCCGCAATTCATAAAACTGACAGCAAGGAATAAGCAAAGGAAAAACTGGGTTGTAAATTTTAACATGGGATAGTATTAGTTAATTCAGGGTGAATAAGTAAAAACGTAGAACGCCCGTAAATTAAAGTTATTGGAGATGCTAGCAATAAAAAATACTTATTCTTTGTCTTAATTATTGTCTTGTTGCCGTTTTTAAAAATAAATGACCAGCTAGTATCGCTTTGAAAATTCTTTAATATGAATTTTGAAAATTGGTATGAAAAGGAATTTTCAGCCCTAATATTTTAGTGTTCACAAACATAAATCCAACTAAATTCACATAAATCGTATCATTCCATTTATCTAAGCTTATTTTAACAGGCAAATAAGGTGCTAAAACCGTTGCATCTACCACGTAATTCTCAATCGTTAATTCTCTCCATTATGCTTTAATAAAGCTCATACCAATAATTCTTTTCAAAAAAATTAAAAAATCTGCATCCTTTTGCCTATTAAAAAGTCATGGATATAATAAAATTATATCCAGTCATTTCTAACGATATCAACGATGTTTAAAAAAATTACAAGCTATCTATTTTTTTGGTCAATTTCCATAGTTGCTTTTGCCCAAAATAGTCCAATCTCGACTATCCATCCAATTGAACCTGCTAAAAATCATTATAAAACGCTACAAAACTTAAGTTCACTACCAAATAATCAATTGGAAGCAATAGATACATTAGCCTTTCCACCAAGCATGTATAATAGCTATGCTTTGGCAATGAGTCAGTCAATTCCTTATTATCTCACAGACAATCAATTTGATTTTTTAAAAAAATCTGTTGCTTTTCCTGCCAATAGTTCTGCACAAACTAGAGCAGAATTAGGTTTCTTATACGATTTACAAAATAAACGAACGCCTAAACAAGTGGAGCGAGTGATGCAATTAGCTAAAATTGGTTATTGGCCAGTTGCCGATATTTTATCGAGTCATCCCTTTTATAAAGAGAATTTAAAACACCTATTTTTTGAATGTCAAGAAGTAATTGGCGACCATTGTACCGCTATGAATTATCCTCATACCGCAAAACTATTAAAAGGCATTATGACGGATATGCGTAAAATGGAATTTTCAGTAAAGTATCATTTACTACGAGCAAGGCCTTACGAAGTAGACAAAAGATTAAAGCCACTACAAGTGATGGGTTCACCTTCTTTTGCAAGTGGACATACGCTTTGGGCCTATATTCAAGCCTATACTTTTAGTGAATTGATGCCTAATAAGCGAGCTGATTTTTTAGCCATAGCTTATGAATTGGGTTTATCTAGAGAAATTATGGCCGTACATTATCCAAGTGATGAAGAAACGGCTAGGCAATTAGCACACAGCATGTTGGCGTTAATGTGGCAGACCGAAAAATTTCAAAATGATTTTCAAAAAGCCCAAGCAGAATGGAAATAAGAAATCTGACAATTAATGATTGGGCCACAGTAAAAAGCATTTATGAATTAGGTATTGCTACTGGCATTGCCACTTTTGAAACAACTGCCCCTAACTGGGAACAATGGCATAAGAACCATCTTCTTTTTGGTAGACTGGTAATTATTTTAGAAAATGAAGTGGTTGGCTGGACAGCGCTTACTGCTGTTTCTAACCGATGCATTTACCAAGGCGTAGCAGAAGTAAGTATTTACATTCATCCCAATCATCGAGGAAAAGGAATCGGTCAACTATTAATGAAAAAACTTATCTTTGAAAGTGAAAAGAACGGTATTTGGACTTTGCATTCTTCCATTTTTAGTGAGAACATTGGAAGTATAAACCTTCATAAAAAGGTAGGCTTCCGAATGATTGGTTATCGAGAGAAAATAGGGAAATTAAAAGGCGTGTGGAAAGATAATGTTTTGCTGGAACGAAGAAGTCGAGTAGTTGGGATTGATTAATAAGTTTTAAAATTTGATTGATATAGATGATTATAAACAGTCATGAAAAAGTAACAGAAATTTGGTTAACCTCCAAAGATGGACTTTATAATTATGCCTTAAAACATACAAAGGATAAAGATATTGCAGCGGATATTACCCAACAGGTATTAATGAAAATATATAAAGCTTGCTTTAAAAATACAGAAGTAAAGAATACTCGGTCTTGGCTGTTTCAAATCACCCATAACGCCATTATTGATTACCATAAAAATCAACAAAAAAAAACTTTTATTAATATTGATTTATCTAAGTCTGACCATTCCTCTGTTTGGTCGGATTTAGCTATTTTTATGGAGCCACTTATCAGCTTTCTTCCCTCCAAATATGCCGTTCCACTCAAAATGCATGTCTTTGATGGTTTGAAACAAGCAGAAATAGCGGAACAGCTTAATCTTGGCTTAAGTGCCACTAAAAGTAGAATTCAGCGAGCTAAAAATTTATTGCGGAAAGAAATTGAAAGCTGTTGTCATCTAGAAACAAATTCAAATGGACAAATTCTTGATTTT
>CALFWI010000356.1 GCA_937928615.1 uncultured Saprospiraceae bacterium
CGCCTAATTAATAGCTCGCTAATTTGTTTAGGCTGGTAGCCTAATTGCATTAATAGGTCAATGTCCGCTTGGGCACGACTAATGACTAACTCAAAATTCAGCATAAAAACCAGAATGGACAAAATGGTAATAATTAAGCCAATAAAAGCGACTAGTCCTAATACTATATTAATAACCATCCCGACTTGACCACCAATTAATTTGCCACTGGCAACTTCAAAATTTTGCTCTTTGAGAAATTGTTGTAGGGTAGGGCTGTACGGATTATCTGTTGCCAAAATTAGGCGGGAAACATTATTTTTACTACTATTTCCAAACTTTCCATTTGCCCAATCCATAAAATCTTGAGGCACTAACACAGAATTAATGCGGTCACTAAATCCAACAATCCGACCGCTTAATGTTTGTCGCAAACCCTGACCTTTTAAGGTGATATCTACGGAGACCTTTTTGATGGTATTTTGGGTAAACTGTGGTAAGCCTTGGCTAGGGGCAAAGCCAAAATTATAAAGCGCTAAATAATCTCTAGAAATAATAACAGGAATCTCTTGTTGCCCTTCTTTCCACTTAAATTTTCGAGGTTGAATGTCTAGATATTCATCTTCAACGGCTTCAAAAAAAAGTTCGGTATAAAAGCCTAACATAGAACTAGAGGCACTTACTTGAAAAGTACTGGGCGTAAATTGCCCTATGTTGGTAATAAAATCTTGTTGCTCTAAGGTATCTATTTCTGCTTGTGAAAAGGCAGAAGAAGCGCCTAGTGTATTAAAAATATTTACTTTTTTGTTAATTAGTACATACCTATCTTCTCCTTTTCCTTCGGTTAAGGAGCGAATGTCATGATAGAGTTGAATCGCACTTAGTAATAAGAATAAGCCTAGGAAGGCACCAATAATAGCGCCCCAAATTTGTTTTGAATCCTGATTGCCCCAAAGAATTTTTTCTAGCACACTATTAATTTGTCGTGGTGATTTTTGATAATTCAATTCCGAAAACTTAACCCGTAACAGGCAACTGGTAACTCGTAACAGGCAACTCGCAACCAGTCTCAATTAAAATTCACATAATCCCAAGGGTCGATTGGCTTGCCTTTATGCCACAATTCAAAATGTAAATGCGGTCCTGTAGTATGGTCTCCTGTATTGCCAATAATGGCAATAGCTTCTCCTGCTTTTACGACTTCCCCTACTGTTTTGAGTAAGACGGAATTATGTTTATAGAAAGAAACGAGATTATCACTGTGTTGGATACAAATAGTATTGCCTGTTTCCAAAGTCCAATCTGAAGCAATTACAAAACCACTCATTACAGACTTAACAGGTGTGTTTTTAGGAGCGGCAATATCCACTCCATAATGTCGCTCATCAGGTGAAAAAGAAAGCGTCATGGTACCACTAACAGGGGGGGTGAAAAATAATTGTTCTAGTGGTTTATGCTGAACTCCGAGATTAACAACTGTTGTAGGTGTATTGAGTTCTTCTTCTATGGCAGCCCTCAAGTATTCATCTTCTGGTATTTTGTCCACATTTAAGACTCTATCTTCTACACTAATGGGCATTTCTTGTTGACTTGTTTCTCCTGTGGTATCTACATTGCCTACCATGATGTTTCGGATGCCTGTTGCCCAAGCTTCATAAGAAGCGACTTGGTTTTCTAAGCCTTCTATTTTTTGTTCTAGCTCTGCTGCCTTTTTTTCGGCATTAAAATCCCCGTATCCTGGAATGAACTGTTTTAATGGAGTGAAAATGATAACTAAAAAAACAAGAAAAGCTAATGCGACAAAAATACTACTAGCTATGGTATATAAATTAGCTAGCGTTAATTTAGTCGTATTAACTTCTTCAAAAGAATCATCATTAATGATCACAAGCCTGTAAGTAGTCGCTAATTTTTCTTTCCAATTGTCCCAGCGATTACCTGTTGTTTGATTATTTTCAGCCATGTAGTTTTCTTTTTATTAGGTCAAGGTTATTTAAGTTATGAAGTATAGCGGGCAAGATTTCAATTTTTGCTCGCTAAATTTATACCTTCCTCGACTTTATTCCTTGCTTCATTTCGCAAAGTTACTGCTTTTGCACAATTCCAATAAGGATTGCTGAAAAATTAGTAGTTTCCACTCAAAACTATCTATTTTTGGATTAAATTAACACTTTTCGACAATAATCTCTTAGGATTACCGCTTTAATATTTTGAAACACTTTTTGTGTTTTTTAACGTATAGATTAGACTTAATATTAAATGATGAATTTTGCGTTTAGTCTGCCAATCATATTTACTATTTGATTGAATAGACTTTATTCGATTCAAAATAAACAACATACGATTCACGGTTTGTGAGACGAAAATATTTAGACTAGAGATTATTGAATTTAGTAGCAATCATCAATTTTGAATTTTACAAATTATTAAACTAGGATTTGAAAATTGGACATTGAAATTTGAAAATTATTAACTACTTCATGACTTATTTGAAAAATACGAAAAAAATAGGCGCCTATTTATTGGTACTATTTTTAGTGGCCGCTTGTACTACTCAAAAGAAACGAGGGGACTTGACTAAATTCCAGAAGTTTTACCAAAATACGACTTCTGAATATAATGGCTATTTCAACGCCAATATTTTGTACGAGGAAAGTTTATTAAAAATGAACGAACAAGTACAGGATAATTATAATAAGGTATTGCCTGTTTATAAGTATACAGAAGCCGATAATCCGAAAGCAGTAGCGGAAGATTTGGATGAAGCAGTGAAAAAGGTGTCAATCGTTGTCTCCTTACACCGACAATCTGATTGGGTAGATGATTGTTACTTATTGATGGGAAAATCTTTGTTTTTAAAGCAAGATTATGAATCCGCACAAGAGGCTTTAGAATATTTAGTAGCAGAGTATAACCCACAAGCTTTGGCTAAGAAACAAAGTAGAAAACGGAAAAAAGCAGAGAAAAAGGCAGGTCGGTCTACTAAAGGTAAAAAAGAGAAAAAGAAGGAAGTCGAGAAGAGTAAGAAAAGTCGTAAAAAAGAAATAGAAAAGAAAAAGAAAAATCGTAAAAAAGAAGTCAAAGCAAAAAAGAAGGCTAGAGCAAAAGGCAAGAAAGTGACTAGCCAACCTAAATTATCTAAAGAAGAACAAGCAAAAGCGGCAAAAGCGAAGGCCGATAAAAAATTAGCGGATCAGGAAGCGGAAGAGAAAAAAGAGGCGGAGGAGGCAGAAGCTGCTGCTAAAGCCGCGGAAGAAAAGAACAATTATTTCTTAAAACATAGACCTTGTTATCAAGAAGGAGTACTTTGGTTAGCCAAAACTTATGTTGCACGAGATGATTATATCAGAGCAGAATTTTTATTTGACGAATTGGCAGAGGCCTCTAATACCTTTGATGATGTTAGAGAACAGTTAGCGCCTGCTATGGCGGATTTTTACTTACAGCAAAAGAAATATGACGAAGCTGTCAATCCTTTAAATCAAGCGGTAGAATATTCCAAGGATAGAAATGAAAAAGCTAGATATGCTTTTATCTTAGCGCAAATTCATCAAAACGAAGGTAGAAATGCAGAAGCTTTGGCTAGTTTTGAACAAGCTAAAAAATATAGTAATAATTATGAATTAGAATTTTCTGCGGAGCTAAATGTTTTGAAAAATTCGTGGGCAACGGGCAGGTTAACGGAGGCACAAGTACAGAAGGATTTAGAAAAAATGTTGAAAGAAACTAAAAATGCAGAATACCAAGACCAAATTTATTTTGTGTTGGCGGATATTGCATTAAAGGCAGGGAATAAGCCTAAAGCCATTGAATACTTGGCACAATCTTTAGAAACGAATTCAGTTAATAAAACGCAAAAAGGAGAGACACATTTGCTATTAGCGAATTTATATTATGAAGCGGAAGAATATGTAAAAGCTAAAAAGAATTTTGATGATGCTTTAGGGACTTTATCTAAAAATGATGAACGATATCCAGAGGTAGAACGATTGTCAAAAGGTTTGACAGATATTGTTAAAAATATAGAAACCATTGTTTTGCAGGATAGTTTGTTGAAAGTTAGTGAAATGAGTCCAGAGGACAAGCGAAAGCTAGCTGCGAACATTAAAAAACAACAAGCAGAAGATAAATTGGCTGCAGCAAAGGCTTCGAATAAACCAAACGTAGGGAATCGACCTTCTAATATTCCAACGGGTGTGCCACAAAGTGGCAAGTCTAATTTCTTTGCTTATAATGATAAAGCTAAAAAGAAAGGTGTTCGAGAATTCCAAAGAAGATGGGGGGGGAGATTTGAGCCAGAAGATGATTGGCGTCGTTCTAATAGACCAAGCCTATCCATTAATGATAATATTGCCGATGTTTCTTCCTACGAAGACGCTTTGACGGAAGAAGAAGTTACCCAAATGTTAGCAGGTGTTCCTAATACGGATGCGGCTAAAAAGAAGGCAAATGATATGGTGATGAAGGCTTTATTTGAATTAGGTACTTTGTATAGAGATCGTTTGAAAAATAATGAAAAATCTATTATTACCTTAGAGGAATTGAATAAAAGATATCCTGGTAGTAGCTATGAATTAGAGTCGTGGTATTTCTTGTATTTAGCTTATGGAGATATTGGAGATAATGGTAAAAAAAGAGCATACTTCGATAAGATATTAGAGAAATATGGCAATACTATTTATGCTCGTGTCTTAAAAGACCCTGATTATTTATCTAAAACAGAGGATAAAGAGTCTAAAATTAATAGTTATTATGATGAGACTTATGCCATGTTTACAGGTGGTCAATATACCGAAGTAAAGGGTAGAATAGAAAAAGTCAATCGACTTTTTGGTGGTAATAATTCCCATCAACCTCGTTTTGCCTTATTAGATGCGATGACTTCTGGCGCCTTGAAAAAGGGCGGTGGTAAAGAAGTCTATGTGAAAAAACTAAAAGAATTGATTGGTAAATTTCCAAATACAGATGAGGAAAAAAGAGCTAAGGAGATCCTTCGTTTACTAGGTGATAAGTCTGCTTTAACTGGTGGTTTGTTAGATAAGGAGAAAATGGATAACCTGAATAAAGTATTTCGGGTAGAGGAAGACAAAGTACATTATGGCATTGTCGTTTTTGATGAAAAAGTGGATTTAAATAAAGTAAAAGCAAATATCTCAGATTATAATCGTAAAAATCATAAACTAGATCGTCTTAGAATTTCTAATATCTATTTGGGCAGTGATACGAATCGTCCCGTTATTATCGTGAGAAAATTCAAGGATAAGAAATTAGCGATGAAGTATTATAATGGAGTTACTAGTGATTTGAAAGACTTTATTTCTGTAAAGACAGGCTTTGACCTTTTTGTGGTCAATCAATACAATTACCGACAGATTTTACGAAAAAAATCGGTTGATGATTATCGATTGTTTTTTGCAGAGAATTATTTGCAATAAGCAATTACTACCAATAATTTTAGATTGGGAAAAGGCAGTAAACTTTAATGGTTTATTGCCTTTTTGTGTTCCTACCTGGTTTTAGTTACTTGTAAAGTGGAGTTGAAACTAGGACTATTAATAGTAGAAACGACTAATTCGATGTTGTATTCTTTTAGCCGTTTGCTTAATTCCTGCTGAATAGTAGTCGTTAATGTTTTCCAAGACTTGGCATCAAAATTAGCTGCTATTTCTAACCACAAAACAAAAATAATTGTTGTTTCCTTATTTCTTTTCTCCTGAATTTGATGCCAGAAAAACCAATCTTTATGTTGAATGAAAAACGTAGGTATAAAGGAAGCATAGCTATCATAAAAACGATACCACCATTGACGCCTTAAATATTGTTGAATCACCCTCATAGCCGTTAAAGTGTCTATTACTTTAGCCATAATGGTTTCAATAAAGACAGCTGTGTTTTCGACGATTAGGTAATTTTGACTTTTATTGGTTTGGTTGGTATGATAATTTTTGACTTCCCATAAGACGACTTGTTTATCTTGGAAAATCCCTAAAAAGTCAATTCCTTTTAGACCTGCCCCACTTAACGTCTTAAAAAAACGATGCGTATCGTACTTTTTTACCTGCCAATCTGTATCCGAAAATTGAAATTGTAGGTCACTTTCTTGGAAGGTCATGTTTTGGAAGATATAGAAATCAAGGGAATAATAGAAATACACTTGCTTTTAATGCCTAAGTTGGCAGAGCCAGTGCCATAGAAATCAGAAGTCAGACTTGGTATTTGTTCCATGTCTGAATTCTGACAGTCCCGAAAGCTTTCGGGACAAT
>CALFWI010000357.1 GCA_937928615.1 uncultured Saprospiraceae bacterium
GTGGCAAAAACCTTGGAGCGTCTTCAAGACCTCCAAGCGTTTAAACCAAACAACCCGTCATTTTATACTTGGTCAAACACTAGTTAATGGTTGACAAAAGAGATGATGGAATTAGGAACGTCTGATGAAAAGTGGGTATTAGGCCAAACTAAAGAAGCATTGGAGCAATTATTAAAAATTAGCGCAAAACAAAAGATAAAATAATTACTAACATTCAATTTAAATGAAAACCATTTCTATTGTATTTACGGTCCTATTATCTATGTTTTTTCTTGATAAGATTAATCAACGAACAGGTCTTCACAATTATGCGAATCAAGCAATACCCAGTTATATCAATAGGGATAACACGCCTGCAAATAATCAACTGAACGATACCATTGCCACTTTAGGTCGAGTATTATTTTATGATAAAAACCTTTCTGCTAATAATACTATTTCGTGCGCCAATTGCCATCAACAAGCGGTTGCATTTGGTGATTCAGCCACGCTTAGTCAAGGAGTATCGCAAGGATTGACAGAAAGGCATGCTATGCGATTGGTCAATGTTCGATTTGGAGAAGCCACCACCTTCTTTTGGAATGAACGAGCAACTTCTTTAGAAACGCAAACAACTCAGCCTATTAGAGACCACATAGAAATGGGTTTTAGTGGAAAAGATGGGGCCCCGACTTTTGAGGCATTAATTAACAAGTTGGAAAATATCGCTTATTATGAGCCCTTACTTTGTGCGGCATTCGGAGATAATCAACTCTCCGAAACTCGTATACAGTTGGCATTGGCTCAATTTATAAGAAGCATCCAGTCATTTGACTCGAAGTATGATAAAGGTCGTGCTCAGGTAAATAATGACGAGGTGCCATTCCCCAATTTCACAGCATTAGAAAATGAGGGTAAACGACTCTTTATGATGCCCAAAGATAAAAATGGAGCAAATTGTCAACCCTGTCATAGAGCCCCTATTTTTGATATTGACCCTGGCACCAGCAATAATGGAATCATTGGTGTTGCCAACGACCCGACCGCCTTTGACCTGATGAATAACAGATCTCCTACATTAAGAGACTTAGTCCATCCTGATGGAACACTTAATGGCCCCTTAATGCACGATGGCAGTTTGACTAGTCTAGCCGCTGTAATCGACCATTATAACAAAGTACCCCTTCACCCAATAAATAGCGCTCGACTGAATAGTCGATTACGGACTGCTAATCGCCAAAAGGGGCAAAATTTACAATTGACGCCAACTGAAAAAGATGCTTTAATCGCTTTTCTAAGCACACTCACAGGTACGGCTATTTATACGGATGAACGATGGGCTACTCCATTTGATAGGCAAGGGGAATTGGTTTTTCAAAAATTATTAAAATGAATAAATTAAGGAATAAAATTATACAAAGAAAAAATGTCTCCCTAAAAATATGGTGCGTTGATACTTATTCCTTTTTAAAAAATTCATCTGCTAAGCTAAAAAGTTGTTGTGCTTGTTCTATTGGTATCCAATGTCCTGCATTTTCTAGTCGGATATATTCCCAATCTGCCTCCATATATTTTTCCGAATCCATCATTTGGTCTTCACTTAAAAGCGTATCATTTGTACTCCAAATTCCCAGAACAGGTATTTTACAATTAGGCCAAGCAGCAAATATATCTACAAAATTAGCCCTGTAATAATTTAAACCTGCCGTTAATCTTCCAGGCCGAGACATCTCCTTGACGCACTCGCCTATGAAAGGATGTTGTTGTCCCCATTTACGAAGACCAGAGAAATTGTTTCTGGAAAGGAAATACTCCGCTAATCCTAAAAATTGAAAACCTAGCACATATAAACCTTTCCATTTTTGCCGCCAGCCAGCCCTTGCATAAGCTTTAGGATGCCCTACAGATACCGCCACCATTTTTTTCACTAATTCTGGATGAGCGAAAACAAAACACCATCCTATGAGGGCTTCCCAATCATGCCCTATCACATTGATGGGTGTTTGTATTTTTTGCTCTTTTAAAAGCTCAACAATATCAGCAATTATTAAGTCATACCTATATTTATTTTTGTCGATTGGCATCGGGGAATCTCCAAATCCGCGCATATCTGGTGCAATTACCTGATAATTATGCTCATTAAAGAAGGTCTTGCCATCAAACTATGTTGGATAGCAAATACACTTAGTAATAATAAATTGAGGACTAAGGCTGAACCTAGCAATGTCTCTGTTCCCGTATTAATTGATTTTGGAACGATAAAATCACCAAGGAAACCAATCATATATAGCGCAGTAACTAGAAAAAGAAGGTAAGCAAATATACCATAGATAAAAGCAAGAAATTTTCCCATGATGTTCTATTTATTTTTTAGCAATGGTAAACTGATTATGCGGCTTAAGTCACGAATCTAAGCTTTATAATTCTTTATTTGTCAAAAAAGAATTCAATAATTGAGATAAAATTTTCACTGATTTAGAATAGCACAAGATTTCTAAAGAGAATTCGTTTAATTTTGTGCTGCTAACTTTATAAAATTGATACCATGCCCTTAACACAAGATTTATTAAACGAACTCACGCAAGAAGCAGTGGTCACTAGACGATATTTGGCCAGTGTCCCCTTCGATAAAGCGACTTTCCAACCGCACGAAAAATCAGAAACACTAGGCCGACTAGCCATTCACTTAGCAGAGATTATTGCTTGGTGGAAAGAATGTATCCTAAATAAAGAATTGAACTTTATTGACTTTGAACCAGCAGATATACAATCAACAACGGCATTATTGTCTTATTTCGATAAATTACTAGTCGAAGCAAAGGCTGTCTTACAACAGGCAAAAGATAGTGATTTAGCAAATGGTACTTGGTCGATGCGCTATGGAGAGATAGTCTATTTCACTTTGCCTAAGCAGCAAGCACTTAGAATTTTTTGTATGAATCACCTAGTCCATCATCGAGCGCAATTGGGGGTTTATTTGAGACTTTTGGATATTCCAGTACCAGCGATTTATGGCCCTTCGGCGGATGATGATAAGGTGTTATTGGTCGAACCATTTCCTATTTAGTGCCTGTTTAAATCAATCAAAAAATAACAAGGGATTAAACTTAAGCTTACAGGTATTTGAAAATTTAGGATGTATCTCAAACTTTATTCTTAGTCTTTGATTAAAAAAATAAACCATGTCAATAGAAATAAACAATACGGCGACCGCTGAAATGATGATTAGAAAACCAATTTCAGAAGTATTTGACGCATTTATTAATCCCGAAATCACCACCAAATTTTGGTTTACAAAAAGTACTGGAAAATTGGAAGTTGGTAAGCAAATAGATTGGATTTGGGAAATGTATCATTTAACCGTTCCTGTATTGGTTAAAACTATCGAGCCCAACCAACGGATATTCATTGAATGGGGAACAGGAGAGCATAAATCCACCGTAGCATGGTCTTTTAAAACGCTAGCGCCCGCCAAAACATTTGTTAAAATCACCAATGCCGACTTGCAAGGCATCGGAGCTGACTTAACTAATCAAAGAATAGATTCCACTGGTGGTTTTACAATGGTGCTTGCAGGTTTAAAAGCTTGGTTGGAACATGGTATTGAATTAAATTTGGTTGGCGATAAATTTCCTAAAGAATTAATGGAAAATAATGACTAACCAGTGCTTCGTCAAGGAAAATGTAATGTCCTTATTCTTTTACTTTGGAAGAAAAAAGAAGCTCTACGGAACTCACTAGGAATACTCCTACTAAAAAACCCGTAATTAATCCAATAGATAAAATACTAAAATAAGCAATATTAAACTGTAGTTTTCCAAAAAGTAAACCAATCTGGGTTAGTGAAAATAACGCCATTACGCCTAGTATTTTCAACCAGAAAACAAACCAATTTGGGTTTTTAAAATTAGTCGTCTTTTGCTTTAAATTTAGGATGACCATTCCAACAATAAAAGTACCAAACAAACTACTTAGGTGTTGTAATAAGTTATGTACATAAATTTCAACACTTAGGATATTCGTCAAATAGATGTTTAAAAAAGGAATATTCTCTACTAAGTAACTACCTCGATGTGTAAATTCATCCCAAATTAGATGCGAATAAATGCCAATCCATGCTGAAGTAATTATTACGAAAAAATATTGTTTAAAATGATTTATCCAATTGAATGCTTTTAAATGAATGAAACGTCGATTGAGAAAAGGAGGAAGGTTATTAATTAAAGGATTCCGAATAACTAAATGGAATACCACGCATAAAGTTAACGCAATGAGTAAATCAAACCACCAAGCATGTGCAAAAAGATGCGAATAAGTTCTTTTAGGCATTAAGTGGTAAAAATACTCCGCATCTGGAGTCATACTACCAATTATTAATGCGGTGATAGAGACTCTTTCCTTGGAGAACTTGCAGAGCGGTAAAATAATAGCAGGATGGGCTGTTGTTAAGGGCATATCAATAGATTTATTTATCTTTTAATCGCATCCAAACAGAGCGCTAAAGCGGCATCTATATGCGCTTGCGTCAATTCCGCATCTGTTCGCCGCAATTGCGTCAAAAAGCCTTGTACCCCGCCCATTAAATAACCAATTAACAATGTATTGTCTATATTTTTGACGACTTTTTCTGCTTTGCCTTCATCTAATAAAGCATTCATTCTAGCAAAAGCCGCTTCTTCTAAAACAATAGAATCTAGGGATAAAAAAGGAGAAGCTCGACACTGTTCTAAAAAAAAATATTCTGCTGCTTGGTGATAGCAATTTTGAAAAAAGATGTCAAAAATAGCTCGAAAATTAGCGAGAAAAGATTGGGTCTCGTCAAAATTCACATAGATTTCTTCTGCGTGTTTTCTTTTTAAGCTTTGGTATAAAGAGTTGATAATTTCTTCTTTACTAGCAAAATAAGTATAAATCGTCCCCATCCCTACCTTGGCGGCTTTACCAATTTTAGACATGGTTAAACCCGCTAGTCCTATTTCGAGTACTAGTGACAAAGTCGCTTGGTGAATTCTATCTATCTTCTGCGGGTCTCTTGGTTTCATCCTACAAATATAAAGGAATAAACCAACCAAATCTACTCTACTCGAAAATCTACATAATAATAGGGTAAGGCTTGTTTTTTGGACGTTTGTTTTTCCAAGTCGGTATCAAATAAACGATTTAAATTATTGCCTGCGAGGTCTTCTAACGCTGCTTTTATTTGGATACGGTAAGGATTGGTTTGCCAATCTATTAAAGGGGTAAAAATCCATTGTGTCTCGTTTTCTTTTAAACTTATATCGCCTTTTACAATTTTTCCCTTTTTAGTATACACGGTCAATGATTTTTTCGCTAACGCATGGTCAAGTGCTTCTCCAAAATGGATAATAACAGGTGCTTTTGTATTGGCCTTAGGGGCTATAATTGTCCATGCTTTAGGAACAGGTGCCACTCTATCCGCTGCTATAACCTCAATATTTTTATGATGTGCTTCTGCTAAAGCATATCCATTGGCATCTTTCCAGTTTTTAGAAACATGCAAAGTATAGTTTTTACCTTGTGCTAAAGGTGCACCCATTTTTTTATTCCTTAATAATTCCCTTTTCACTCTTCCGGGGTCAAACCAAACCGTTAATCGAGTACGGTCTTCATTCCATAATAAGGGTTTTAAATCTAAAAATGGTGCTGCTATGGTGTCGCCACTTGCTTCGATTAAATGTAAATACTCATACCCATTTCCATCACTCATCGGGGCAGAAAAATGCAAATACATTTTAAGCGTATTCTCTGGTAACTGCGTTACACTTGGATAAATATGTGTCAATTTGGTCAGGGTATAATTTTTAGGCGGGACGGGTTTAAAGGTAAAATAGGGCAACTTAGGAAATCTTGCTTGATAGGTCAAATCTTTACTAAAAGGAATGAGTGGACAAAAATATACATTGGTACTATCTTGCGTCCAACTTCCGACTATCGGCCGCGAAGGGTTGTCGGGATTTTGTGGAAACAAAAAAACTTTTAGGGCTTCTTTTTTAAAGGTATCCGCCAACACATTTTTTAATTGTACACAACCAAAATAGGGATG
>CALFWI010000358.1 GCA_937928615.1 uncultured Saprospiraceae bacterium
CAGTTATTTTAGATAAAGCAATGGGTAAATAAACAAAAGTTTTGCTTTTTTCTTATCTTCATGCCCAGATATGCATTATACAACTATGAGAAAGAATTTAGTTTTTAAGAGATTAGTACCTTGTAAAGGCGCTAAGCCTAATTATATACACTAACAAAAAACTACCTTTCCATAGTGTGTTATTAACCAATATTAATCAAAGACTTCAATATGACTATAAAATTTTGTGGAGCAGCACAGGAGGTAACAGGAAGTGCGCACTTAATCACGCTAGATAGTGGCTATCAAGTATTATTAGATTGCGGTTTATACCAAGGCCGGAATAAAGAAATGAAAAAATTTAATGAAACTTGGTACTTTGACCCGAAGCAGATTGATTGTATGATTCTCTCTCATGCGCATATTGACCACAGTGGTAGAATTCCTAAGTTGGTAAAAGACGGATTTAATGGCTGTATTCATAGTACGCACGCAACAAGAAGTCTTTGCTCCATTATGTTATTGGATAGTGCTAAAATTCAAGAACGAGATGCAGAATATTTTAATAAAAGACTAAAGAAGAAGAAACGAAGCAAACAAAAGCCTAAAAAACCATTATACACAAGTGAAGATGCAACGGATGCTATGAACTTATTTTTTGGCTATGCTTACGAACGATGGTTTAGAATTAGTGATGAAGTAGAAGTGTTTTTTAGAGATGCAGGTCATATTTTAGGGAGCGCAAGTGTGACGCTTAGAATTACGGAAAAGAATGGAAAGCAAACGATGTTGGGCTTCTCAGGAGATATTGGAAGACCAGATCGTCCTATTCTAAGAGATCCTTTACCAATGCCTGAAGTAGACTATTTGATTTGTGAATCTACTTATGGAGATAAAGACCATGGAGGAAAACCTGGTGAAGAGGAAAAATTCTTGCGAATCATCAAAGAAACTTGTGTAGAAAAAAGAGGAAAGTTGATTATTCCTGCTTTTAGTATCGGACGGACTCAAGAAATCGTCTACATGCTAGATCAGATGGAAACGGCAGGCGTTTTACCCAAAATACCAGTCTATGTGGATAGCCCTTTAGCTGTCAATGCAACGACTATTTTTGGTGCACACCCAGAATGTTATGATAATGATTTGCATGAATACATGTTACTCGATGATAACCCTTTTGGTTTTAATGATTTGACTTATGTCAAGGATGTTGCATTATCCAAACAATTGAATCATTCTCACGAACCTTGTATTATTATTAGTTCTTCTGGAATGATGAATGCAGGTCGAGTAAGACACCATTTATATAATAGTGTGGAGAATAAAAAGAATACTTTTTTAATTGTTGGTTATTGCTCTCCTAACACGCCAGGAGGGATGTTAAAAAATGGGGTAGAGTCAATTAAATTATATGGAGAACGGAAAAGAGTGATAGCAGATATTGAAACGATGGATTCGTTTTCTGCTCACGCAGATAGGCAGGAGATTATGCAATTTATAGATAATCAGAAACCAAGACTAAAAAAACTTTTTTTGGTTCATGGAGAAAAAAAGACACAAGAAAAATTTAGTACTTTATTGAACAAGAATGGTTATGAGGATGTCGTTATTCCTAAATTAGGGCAAGAGTTTGTGTTGGTTTAGGGGATTAATCTTCAAGAAAAATAATTATTCTAAAAATAAAAGAAAGCGGTTCTACACTAGAACCGCTTTCTTTTTAGAAAAATAAGAAAAAAAGTATATTTTATTAAACTAAGTTATAAATTTAATGTTATAACATCGTTATGATTAATGAAGAGATGAAAATAGCAGAAGCAATTCAACAAAAAAGGCCTTTTAGGAATAGTTATCAGATGGCTATGGTTAATCTGATTTATACCCATAATTGGGTGACCGACCAATTGCGACAACATTTGAAACCATATGGGGTAACCATGAAGCAATATAATGTCCTGCGAATTCTGAAAGGAGCAGGGGAACCCATTACCACTTCAGTTATTAGGGAGCGGCTACTAGATAAAATGTCAGATGCTTCAAGAATGGTCGAGCGGCTTCATCAAAGAGGACTTGTTGTTAGAAATACCTGTTCAGGGGATAAGCGATTAGTCGATGTAACTTTGAGTCGAGCAGGGGAGGAATTATTACAAAATATGAAAGGGATGGAGCAAAGTATGGATGCTATCTTTGAAAAATTAAATCAAGAAGAAGCCACTTTATTAAGTGAATTACTAGATAAATTGAGAGGATAAAATAGAACTGCAAATAATTGAATTTGCAGTTTTATTTTATCTAATTCGATGTTATAACATTATTTTTAATTATTTTAAACAAATTTGAATTATGAAAAGTGTAAAATTTTTCGCCTTATTAACTTTATTTGCTTTTGTAGGGCTTGCTTTTACTACTACGGTAAACATAGCAGTGGATACAGCAGCAAGTCAGATAACTTGGAAGGGATATAAAGTAACAGGAGACCATGCTGGAACTATTGGTGTAAAAAATGGTAATTTCACCTATGATGGAACTGCTTTAACTGGTGGAAGTTTCGAAATTGATATGACGACTATTGCTTGTACCGATTTACAAGGTGAATATGCGGGAAAATTAGTAGGTCACTTAAAATCTGATGATTTCTTTGGGGTAGCTACTTATCCTACGGCTAAATTTGAGATTACTAAAGTTGTCTCTAGAGGAAAAACGGGAGATTATAAAGTAACTGGTAATTTGACGATTAAAGAGACGACAAAAGCCATTAAATTTAATGCGACTGTTGATCATTCAACGGGCGTACCTGTCGCAACGGCAGCTATTACGATTGACCGCTCGGACTTTAATGTAAAGTACGGTTCTGGTAGTTTCTTTGATAATCTAGGAGATAAGACAATTTATGATGAGTTTGATTTAGGATTGAAGTTGGTCGGAACGAAATAAATAGGTTCTTTTGAAGTATGCAGTTGGCAGTAAATCTAAAATACGCTGCTAACTGCATACTGTCAACTGCTATTTTGGCGTAGGACATTTTAAGTCACCAAAGTAATAAACGATGCCAATTGTTAAAAAGCCAAGCGCATCTTTAGTTTTACTACTGCCTCTTTGTCGGCCTGTTTCTCCAATAATTGGGTCAGAACGGTCTGCTAAAGCAGCAGCCACTGGCCCTCGAAGATTTTGAATATCATCAATATCAGCATACACGCTACTTACATCATCTAGATAATCCGTGAAAAGTCTACGTCCACTTAACTCCACGTTAATGCTCCATTCATAATTGATAGAGACTTTGAAGCCTGCACCAAAAGCAAGCCCTCCTGTCGTCGTATAATACTCTTCTCCCTTAAATTGTCCTTCTGTTCCTAATGGACGTAAACTGACTAAACTTGTATTACCATTACAAGCGGAGACAGGTGTACTAGGGCTACCATTACAAACTTCTGTTTGAGGATTAAAATTAGTGACAGATAAACCTGCAAATAAATAAGGGGTGAAAAATTGAGTTTTACTACCGTGAAAGTAGGGGAGGAAATTAAACTCAAACTGTGCAGAAACATCTAAAATGCGGGATTGGAAATCTAAATTTCTTCTTTCTTCAAATGTATTATTTGAGTCAAAATCATAGGCACTCACTTGACCAACTGTCCCCGTTAATTTAATAGCTGTTCTTTCATTAAAATTATAACGACCTAACATGCCGATGGTCAAACCTGGATTATTTAAGGAAAAATTGGTGTTCAAATCTCCAAAATAATGACTTGCCCCAAGATACCCACCAAATTCTACTCCTTCTTGCCCCTGTACATGGAGTAAGGTAAAGCAGCAAAAAAGGCCTAAAATATATCGCTTAAATCTGTTTTGTATGTTCATTTTAATGTCCTGAATTAAATTCGAGATTAAATACCTGTTATTAACGAGGATAATAAAGAGATATTACTATAAAAGTTAGAATAAGTCGGCTATTTGCGCTAAAAACAAAAAGGTTATTAAGTTTTATCAGTCGTCGGTAGGGACTTTGTTTAAAAGACACCTGTTTGTAACCAATGAAACCTAATAACCTTCTTGTTTATTTTAATCTATTGATGATTTACTAAATTTTCATCCACTATAGCTATAGCGTATTCAACTTAGTCAATTAAGCAACCTCCGCCAATGCTAAATCAAAAGTTGTCAAATCTACAAATTTTTGTAAACGAGCATCCAATTCTGCTGTCGTCAATTCCTTCAATCGCTGATTACTAAACTTCTCTACACAGAAAGAAGCCATAGCAGAACCGTGAATAATCGCCCGTTTTAAATTCTCAAAAGAGATATCATCCGTTTGGGCAATATAACCTGCAAAGGCACCTGCAAAAGTATCTCCTGCTCCTGTTGGGTCATATACTTCTGCTAATGGTAAAGCAGGTGCAGAAAAAATATTATTTTTATCAAATAATAAAGCTCCATGCTCCCCTTTCTTAATTACTAAGTAAGTTGGGCCCATGTCCAAAATCTTAGCTGCTGCTTTCACCAAAGAGTATTCTCCAGATAATTGACGAGCTTCTTCATCATTAATGGTTAAGACATCAATTTTAGCAATGGTCTTTTTCAAGCTATCCATGGCAATATCCATCCAAAAATTCATGGTATCCATGATAATTAGTTTAGGACGTTTATTCATTTGCTCAATGACTCTCATTTGCACCTCTGGTTGCAAATTCCCCAACATCACATATGCTGACTCCTTATAACTATCTGGTAATACAGGGTCAAACGTTTCTAATACATTTAAATCGGTTACTAAAGTATCTCGCTTATTCATGTTATCATGATAGCGACCAGACCAATAAAAAGACTTCTCTCCTTTCTTCAACTGCAAGCCTTCTTGATTAATACCTCTTCCTGCCATATAATCTAACTCGTCTTGCGGAAAGTCTTCTCCAATCACAGAAACCAACTGTACATCATCGGTATAATGAGAAGCTGCAATACTCCCATATAAGGCAGCACCCCCAACAACCATGTCCGCTTTTCCAAAAGGTGTTTCTATTGTATCAAAGGCAACTGTACCAACTATAACTAAACTCATGTTTATTTTCTTTAATATTGAAAAAATATTATTTTTTAGTGAAACTTTTGTCTCACAAAGTTAGTTATACTATTTGCTATTGAAAAGGTTTTAGGCTTTATGAAAAAAAAATATAACTTTTTTTTTAAAAAGTGTTGCAAGTTATTTTAGAATAATATAAATTTGCACTCGCTTCTAAAACGTTAGGAAGCTTATCTAAAATAAATTACGCTTTTAAAGCTTAATTATAACCATTCTACTTCTTTTTTAGTTGTAGATAAAATATGCTTCTTTAGCTCAGTTGGTTAGAGCGCCGGACTGTTAATCCGTAGGTCCTAGGTTCGAGCCCTAGAAGAAGCGCAAAGCCCGACAATCGTAATGATTGTTGGGCTTTTGTTGTTTATAAACCAAAGAGCAATGTATTATGTCTATATCCTCTATTCTGCTTCCATTTTGAAAAAATCATCAAAGCACCCTCAACAATTTCTTCTAGTAATCTCTTTTAAGATCATGCGATATTCCCTGCTTATTTCTCCAGATACAGCAGTATTCTCTTGGGCACGGCGAACAAGGTAAGGAAAAACATCTTCGATAGGACCATAAGGCACATATTTAGCAGCGTTATAACCAGCGTTGGATAAGTTAAAAGTAATATTATCCGACATGCCATAAAGCTGACAAAAAAGGAGATGTGGATGATTCTTTAAAACCTGATGTTCTGAGATTAAAGCAGCTAATAATTGACAACTTTGCTCATTGTGCGTTGCATTACAAAAACCTATCTTCTCGTACTGATCAAAACAAAATTTTAATGCTTTATTAAAGTCCGTATCTGTTGCCGCTTTGCTATCTTGTATTGGACTAGGATAGCCCATTTTTTGGGCTCGATTCCTTTCTTTTTCCATATAGGCGCCTCTTACTAATTTTGCGCCTAACAAATAATTACCTTTTTTTGCATCCTCATAGGCTTCCTCTAAATAAGCATAGCGGTCTTTGCGATACATCTGGAAAGTATTATAAACCGTAATTTTTTCTTTATTGTATCGCTGCATCATCAAGGTGGCAATATGGTCAATGGCAGTTTGAATCCAACTTTCTTCTGCGTCAATAAAAACACTGACTTCGTCCTTATATGCAGCTAAACATATCGTATCTATTTTTTCTAATAAGGCATTGTACTCCATTTGGAGTTTGGCAGAAAGGGGAACTCCTTTTTGAAATGTTTCTAATAATTCATGACTGCCAAATCCTGAAATTTTAGCGGTAATAATAGGAATAGTATCATTGACTTTTGCAAAATGGACAGCTGCAATATTTTCTTCTTTTGTTTTAATAAAATCGGCCTCTGTACCTTTTCCCTCCGCACCATAATCTAGTATAGTTAAAACATTGGCACTTTGTAGTTTTGTTATGGTAGGCGCGCAATTGCTAAGGGATAAACCACCAATAAATTGTTTAACGATTGTGGCACCCATAATTTTTTTTACAAATGGTAAACGTAGTTTAAGTGCCCATAGTCCTAAGGTTGTACTGATGTTTACCAACCACTGATAATTCATTAATCGAAATAAAAAAGCAGCTCTTTTTAGCTCCTTATCGGATTGTCCTTTAAAGGCAATCAATGAGTCTGAAAAATCAATTGCTTTGTTTTGTTTAGTTACCATCATTTTTTTTGTATAAAATTCAAAAAATAAGGTTTAATATTTCGACAAAACTAACAGCTTAAGTATATTTATTCCTTTATTCCTATTCATTTGATTTTATATTCTTAGTTTAGGAATTTAAATGGAAGAACACCTCCAATTAATTATTTTAGAAAATGAATGCAAAAGGAATTCAAGTGTCAATTGGCTTGTTTTTAAGTCTTCATAAGGAACTTCTAGCTGAATTTGCTACCCAATATGCTATTGAAATAAAGACATTAACGGGTTTTCAATTATATGGATTTAGTAATTATAATGACGCACGACCAAATTTAAAGCGCTTCCTCTTAGAAGCTACAGGTCAACAAATCAATGGAAAATACCTCTATAACAAAATAAGAGAAATTGAAAAAGGGAATCATCAGTTTATCAGATTAAGAAAGGATTATTTATCAATCCTAATTTTGGCAATCGGATATGATAATTATGGAAATTATTTAAAAAACTCTCCTTTTATAAGCGATACTGTTCGGCAGGAAGAAAAAAATCATTTTGAAGTAACAGACAAGGCGGTAGAGGCACTCTATTATGTTGGCTACTATGTTATTGATAAACAACTGTATGTAAAATCTAAGTTCACTATTTTTAAATTAAAGACGGCTATTTGGGAAATTTTTAACTGGGAGAAACAGAATGATTCGACCTTTTATACCTATTATGGAAAATGTGTTTCTACTGGAGGGAGTGCCCTATCTTTTTACTTTAGCAAAGAAAATTCTAGCCTTGGAAAAGAATGTTTTGTCAACTTATTTTATGGAAATATGATGCAAACAAAACCCGTCTTATTAGGAGCCTATTGCGGATTTGATAAAAGTAATAACCCGGTAGTAGGAAAAATGATTTTGGAACAAGTAGCAGATGCGGAAACTCAACAAGAGAAAGTCGTCAATGAAACGATTAACCCTGTTTTTTATTATCATTTATATGCTCAACGGATAGAAGTGGACGGAAACCTTCCGCATAAAGCATCTGATTTATCAACTTCTATTAATCGAATTGAGATTATCAATTTTTTGATTGGAGACTATTTGGGATTTTATCTCGATTCTAACAATTATCTAATTCCGTTGTTTTTTCAAGTTTGTAATGAATTAGGAGAAATAAAATTAAAGATAAATAATACCAAATTTGATGGAATTGGTCGAATGAATAGCGTAGAGAATTACTTAATTTCCGAATTTAGAGAAAATGAGGATAATTTTTCTCAATTTTCTATACAGGTTCAACCTTTAGAAAGAAATTTGTTTTTAGGCCATTTACTGATTTATTATGGTACTAGTGTTTTAAATGGAAAAATTTTACTGTGGAAAGAAAATAAAGTGCTACAAAAATTGATGACAAATAATAAAGCATTTTATCTAAATAAAAATGACTTAGAGGAGCAATTTGTCCATCAAATAGATAAGTATTTATAGTGTTCATTGAGAGGTAGCAATTTTACGACTCTTCCTAGTGCTTATCCCGCTGGTTTTTGGTATACTTATGATGATAGCACTTGCGAATACAACTGTATGGTGACAGAATACCATTATTGGGCTTTGACGTCTATTTTAGGTGCGCAGGACAATTGAATGGTTATGTATTCCTAGACTACTATATATTTTAGAGGTCAGAAGCCTCTCGATAACTATCGGGAGTCAATTTTATTGACTGTCAGAAGTCAGATGAATCAAAGGTAAAATTCTGACAATCAACTATTTACATGAATTAAATCTGACTTCTGACAGAAAAATTTATTTTTTGGTCTGACTTCTGACATCTTTTGTATAGTAGTGTAATGTATTCATGGGCATTATATTTTATTGCCTGAAAATGAGTAGATTGCATATTTGATAATCAGTTAAGAAAAGCTTACTAGCTGTTCTTTTAATGTTTTATAAAATAATACAATGAATCTTACTAATAATGGATGGTATAGAAAAGAAATAATAGCTGGTTGTTTACTCCTTTTTTTGATAGCTTGTAATAGTGTCAAAGAAATCCGTACCCCATCAACGACTTTAAGTG
>CALFWI010000359.1 GCA_937928615.1 uncultured Saprospiraceae bacterium
TTTTTGACAATTTTTGCATTGCTATCAATCACGAAGTGATTAAACTATAATAACTCCGTATGAAATGCGGAGAATGCTGGCAGATTCGAGTCTCACAATCCTGAAAGGATTGAACTTGTGCAAAAATTGTCAAAGACCCAATGGTTTTATTGTTATATGGTTATATTGCTCCAATCGAATAACAATAAAGCCGTAAAACAATAAAACCATTCAAAAAAATCCTTATACTTGTTGGTCAAAAAAAAATAAAATTCAAATACGACCGACATGTTGAAAAAAATCACCCTACTATTAATCCTAATTACTAGCAGTTTATCGCGATTAATTGCTCAAAATTCTGATGTCTATTTTACAGATTATCCTACCTTAACACCAGATGCCTCCACTATTATTTTTAGTCACGAAGGCGATTTATGGAAAATACCTGCCACAGGTGGTTTAGCCAGTAAAATTACCTCGATGGAAGGCAATGAAACCTTAGCGAAAGTCTCGCCTGATGGAAAATGGATTGCTTTTACAGGGACGGTTTATGGCAATTCAGATGTATTTATCATGCCATTGGCAGGCGGTGCAATTCAACAATTAACTTATCATCAAGCCGCCGACAGAGTGAGCAGTTGGTCTTGGGATAATTCGACGATTTATTTTTCTTCCAACCGAGAAAACCGAGTGAGTACGTATGCGGTAACGGTAAATGGCGGCACACCCAAAAGATTATTTCCGCATTACTTTAATAACATCAATAACCTAGTGGAACATCCACAGACAGGCGAATTATTCTTTAACGAAACTTGGGAAAGTGACAATTTTGAAAATAGAAAACGCTATAAAGGCGCTTATAATCCTGATATAAAATCTTATAATCCAGTAACTAAATCCTATAAAAAATACACCGATTTTGAAGGCAAAGATTTTCAAGTAACGATTGATAAAAATGGTAATACTTATTTCCTATCGGATGAATTAAATGGGGAATATAACCTCTATACTTTCCAGAATGGGATAAAAACAAGCTTAACTAAATTTGACTATTCGATTCATCGCCCTTTTGTCAATGCAAATGGCGGGAAAGTGATTTTCCAAAAAGAATACCAGTTATTTATTTATGATATAGCAACTGGACAATCCAATAAAGTCCCCGTAAATGTTGCCAAAAACAATACTTTATCTAAAACTAAGGACTATAATGTGGCAGGTAAGATTACCGCATTTAGTGTAGCAGCAGATGGCAAAAAAATGGCTTTTGTTTCCAGAGGCGAATTATTTGTCAGTGATATTAAAGGAAAATTTCCCAAACAATTAAAAACAGCAGCGGACGGGCGAGTATTGGAAGTCGCCTGGTTAAAGGATAATAAAACCTTAATTTTTAATCAGACGGTTGGCGGTTATCAAAATTGGTTTACCATAGATGCGGCTGGCAAAATAGGCGAAAAGCAATTGACGACGGATAAGCAGAATAATAGAAATCTAAGTCTCAATAGTGACCAAACCAAAGCAGTTTATTTGAGTGGTCGAAACGAAGTGCGGTTGATGGATTTAGAAACCTTTGAAAATACGCTTTTAGTAGAAGATGAATTATGGGGATTTTATAATGCCTTACCAACTTGGGCACCAGATGATAAACACTTGGCTTTTAATGTTTATCGTAATTTTGAACAAGAAATCATAGTCTATAATATAGCAACGAAGCAAAAGACGAATATAACCAATACAGGGGTAAGTGAAGGAGGCCCTTTTTGGTCGCCCGATGGTAAATATTTATACTTTCACTCTAACCCTTTTAAACCTTCTTATCCATATGGTTTGCGGGAACCAGATTTGTTTAGGTTGCCTTTAGAAAAAATGGACTCGCCTTTTAAATCAGACAAATTTGACGAATTATTTGAGGAGGAAGAGGAAGTAGAAAAAAAGGAAGAAAAAGCCAAGAAGTCAGAAGACAAGAAAGAGACAGATGATAAGGAGGATAAGGAAAAAGAGAAAGAAAAAATAATCGTGACGATTGATGCAGAGCGAATCATGGAAAGAGTAGAGCGATTTGGCCCTAGCTTTGGGTCACAATATGGTATGATAGCTATTGAAAAAGAAGACAAAGAAATAGTATTGTTTTCTTCTAATCATAGTGAAGGAAAATATGTCTTATACAAATGGGAAAAAGAATCCTTTGAAGAAGCAGAAACGAAAAAAATAGAAGGTACTAAAGGCGGGAATTATGCTTTCAGTTGGGTAGACGATAAATATTATGTCTTGAATCAAGGTAATATCCATGAGTTGAAGTTAGGCGATAATAAAGTCGAAAAAATAGAAATTTCTTTAAAATTCCGTCGCCAATTACAAGCCGAATTTGAGCAAATGTTTTATGAAACTTGGGCAAATTTAGAAGAGAATTTTTATGATGAAAATTTCCATGGCGAGGACTGGCAAGCACGAAGAGCACAGTATGCTAAATACTTACCTTACCTAAACAATCGAGGAGATTTAAGACTGTTATTAAATGATTTATTGGGAGAATTGAACACCTCTCATTTTGGTTTTCGTTCTTCTGGAAAAGAAGAAGACACCCAATATGAAACAAGTACGATGGCAACGGGCATTCAATTTGACCCAAACAATCCGTATCAAGTCCAACGAATTATCAGCGGAAGCCCTGCTGACAGAAAAGGAAAAGATATTCAAGTAGGAGATGAACTGGTTGCAGTCAATGGAGAAGTGATTGATAAAGTGAATAATCGAAACCATTATTTCGCTCAACCTTCGAGCGATGAAGAAATTGCCCTTACTTTTTTAAGAGCAGGCAAAAAGATAGTCGTCAAATTACATCCGATTAGCTATTTCTCAGAACGGACTTTATTATATGATGAATGGATGCAAGCACGACAAACTATAGTCGATAAAGGCAGCGATAAAAAGATTGCCTATGTCCACATGAAAAATATGGGTGGCAGAGAATTACAACGTTTCTTAAAGGAAATGGTCTCCGAAGGACATCAACGAGATGGATTAATCTTGGATTTGCGCTATAATACAGGCGGAAACGTCCATGATGAAGTCTTACAGTTTCTATCTCAAAAACCATATTTAAATTGGAAATATAGAGAAGGCGCATTGACCTCCCAACCCAATTTTACTCCCGCCGCAAAACCCATCGTTTTATTAATCAATGAACAAAGTTTAAGTGATGCGGAAATGACCGCAGCTGGGTTTAAGGAGTTAGGTTTAGGGACTATTATGGGTACAGAAACGTACCGCTGGATAATTTTTACTACTGGCAAAGGTTTGGTTGATGG